>JAAESJ010000303.1 GCA_024229495.1 Verrucomicrobiaceae bacterium
AACCTCAGCCGTAGCAAATGGCTCACTATTTACCGCCCAGTTCTCACGAACCCCCACCTACAACAACGACCTGATCTACCTGAATGCCTTTGCCGGAATAGATAACTACACCTCGGCAGCACGGGATCCCGCAACCGGTGGTCCTCTGGGGAATATCGGTATCCTTTTCGCTGCGGCAGGACTCGGCCAGTATGGTTCCCCACTCAGCAATCAGCCGAGCAAATCCATTGGCGCGGCACTCGGCTACCAGCACTATCTAAACGCAAGTAAATCAAGGCAGTTGATCTTCGAGCTTGGCGCACGAACCAGCAGTGTTGATATAGACAATGATTCCAGTTGTGCGGTCGCCACGCGTTACCAGCACGCCCTAGGGCAACATGCCGTCATGGCCTTTGACATTTTCAGCTCATACAATGAAGCGGAGGGCACCGGGCACGGTGCCCGTGCTGAGTTAAGGATCAAGTTTTAAGCATCTGCACTTATGATCCCGGAATTACCTGGCCTCATCATTCTCATTCTGGTCGCCACCATAATATCACTGGTCCTCCTCCGACAACTCGCAATCACAAGGTTCGAATTGAAGCGGGAGGCAGCAGAAATGAAACTGTTTCGGGCTCGCATCCAGGCCGTGGAAACAGACCGTAAAAAGGCCATGGAAACCCCTTCCGCATGGAACGGGTTGCGCAAGTTTCGAGTCGACCGCAAGGAGCACCCATCTGAAAACATTTGTTCCTTTTATCTGATCCCGCATGACCGGAAACCCTTGCCGGCCTTTCTCCCCGGACAATACCTCACCTTCCAACTCGATAGTATACCTGGTCAGGTCAAACCAACACTGCGTTGCTACAGCCTTTCGGACTGTTACCGCCCCGACTACTATCGCATTAGTGTGAAGCGGGTTTGCGCACCTGCCGATCAACCGGACCTCCCTCCCGGCATCGGTTCCAGCTTCCTGCATGATCAAATTGAAATCGGATCACTGCTTGATGTCATGGCGCCCAACGGGAACTTTTCCATTAATCCAGAGGATTCCAGCGCACTCGTGCTTATTGGAGGTGGTATCGGCATAACACCGGTGCTCAGTATGTTTAATGCGATTATTGAAACCGGCTCACAGCGGGAAGTCTGGTTCTTTTATGGCGTGCGCAATCCTTCGGAGAACATTCTTAAGGAAATGCTTAAGGAACTAAATCATTCAATTGCAGATCGCCCCAACCTGCATTTTCAGGTCTGCTATAGCGAACCGGTGGATAATCCAGATGCCCTGCTTCCTTACGAACGACACAAAACCCACGTTTCCATTAAGCTGTTAAGCAGTCTTCTGCCCTCAAATAACTACGAGTTTTACTCCTGCGGTCCGCCACCAATGATGAAAGCAATCAAGGAGGACCTGCGTGCATGGAACGTTCCCGCCCGCAGCATTCACGAAGAAGTCTTTCCATGCCGTGCGGAAAATCGGCAAACACACAACAACAACGAACATCCTGAGGTAAGCGTCGACTTCCGAAAATCGGGAAAGCAGATCATGTTCTCCGGCGAATGCCAATCCTTGCTAGACCTTGCACGCGACAATGACATTGGCATCGCCTCCGCCTGCGAAGTTGGCAGTTGCGGAACCTGTGTCAGTGCCATTGTTGCTGGAAATGTGGAGTATTTTCAGGAGCCAAGCTGGAAAGACGAATCCCAACTGATAGACGAAGGCCTCTGCCTTCCATGTGTCTGCCTCCCCAATTCAGAGATCATAATCGACCAGTGATCCGCAACCTCCTCCATACACTGCTGCTCTTCTCACTGGCCTCATGTCACCGCCAGGAAATCCGCGTCTACACTGTAGAAAAGGAAAATCAAAATGAAGCGGCTATACAAACCCACCCCGCCAAGGTCTCAATGCCGACCAGCTTGCCTGACGGATGGGAACCCCTTGCCCCTTCGGGTATGCGTAAGGCCAGCTATCACATTCAATCAGTTGGCAATGATTCACTCGACTGTTCAGTCATCAGTTTCCCAGGGGTCGCCGGAGGATTAGATGCAAATGTAAACCGATGGCGTAAGGAAGTCGGCCTAGAAGCATTGGGAGCCTCAGAATTACGAGCCTCAATTATCCATTCGGCAATCGACAACCACAAAGCTTTGATTGTAGACATTAACGGCCACGATCGCGCAACCTTGGGAGCAATTGTTCCATTAAAACATGAAACGTGGTTCTTTAAGTTGAGCGGATCACCCAAAGCAATCTCTTCCCAGAAGGAAAACTTCGCTTCCTTTTTGGAAAACGTAAGAATTGACGCAACTCAAGCTGAGGCCCTTGGCCAGTTCACCGCAACCCAACATCAATCCCGTTCACTTGAGCGCCCGACAATCACTTATCGGCTGCCTGAGGGCTGGAAGGAAATGCAACCAACAACCATGCGCGTCGCCAGTTTTTCAATCCCAGGCACAGGGGGACTTGATGCCGATGTTTCAGTCATCCCCCTACCCGGCAAGGCAGGGACGGATCTTTCAAGCCTTAATCAATGGCGCCGGCAGTTGAAGCTCGAAGAGGTTACCCAGATCGACGACCTTTCAATAAGACAAATTGGGAACCTCAAATACAAGGTTGTCGACATCAGCAGCACTGAGGCATTAATCAACGGTGAGCACAAAGCCCGCATCCTGGTGGCATTCACCGAAAAGGCTGACCATAAGTGGTTCTTCAAAATGGTTGGCGCCGAAAGCGTCGTGGTCAGGGAGACACAGAATTTCTTCTCAATGATCTCATCCGTGGCTTACGGGGAATGAACAAATTATCGGTAATACTTCGCGGTTCTCTGCGACCGCTAGCCTCACTTCGCCTGACTGTTCTATGTCTGTTAGTCGGCATGCTGCTTATCTTCGCCGGCACCCTCGATCAGGTTCACATTGGAATACATGGGGCACAGGAAAAATATTTCCGAAGCTTCACGACCCTCTGGAAAATCCCGGGACTTGCATTCGGCAACTTCCATTTCGGCTATCTACCTCTACCCGGAGGCTACCTAATTGGCAGCATTCTGCTGATCAATCTTCTTGCCGCACATATTGCACGATTCAGGCTTTTGTGGAGACAAATCGGGATTCTTCTAATTCATATAGGCATCATGCTTTTGTTAATTGGTGAATTGCTTACCGGCCTGTTGGCAGAAGAGTCCGTGATGAATCTCGACGAAGGCGAGAGATCCTCCTACTCGGAGAGCAACCGGAAAACCGAGCTCGTCTTCATTAGAGAAATTGACGGCAACAAGGAACAGGTCGTCGCCATTCCTGAAAAAATGCTGGAGAATTCAGAGGGGGAAACCTTGCACCACCCCCTACTGCCATTTTCCCTCCACATCGAAAAATTCATGGCGAACGCAGAACTGAAACTGCGTACGGAAAACGCCTCAGCACTTCCCTCCGGTGCCACTACCGGTATTGGGGTGCAGGTTACTGCTTCGAGAAAAGCACGCAGTGGAAAGCCTGACGAACAGGACTCCACAACTGCCCTTGTCGAGTTACGCGCCGAGGATGATGGAAAACTGGGTAAATGGCTCTTCTCCAAAAACCTCCGCGTGCAGTCTTTTAAATACGGAGGGAACACGTTCTTCATGTCGGTCAGGCGACAACGCAGCTACAAGCCATTTACTCTGGAACTTGTCGATTTTACCCATGACCGCTACGCCGGAACAAACATTCCAAAAAACTTCTCAAGCAAGCTGCGCCTCATTCATCCTGCCGCCGGAGTAAACCGCGAAGTGCTTGTCTTCATGAACAATCCTTTGCGTTACGGGGGATACACTTTCTATCAGCAAGGATTTGATAACAATGACACAACCAGTATCCTTCAGGTCGTGCGAAATCCCGCGTGGATCATGCCCTACGCATCGTGCACCATGGTCGGGGTTGGCCTGATCATCCAGTTCGGCATGCATTTGGTGCGGTTTTCACGCAGGAGGAGAAAGCCATGATCCGAATCGCCATAGCTATCGCTTGTCTGCTCTACCTTAGCTCCGGATTCCTACCGGAACCAAGCAACGGCCAGTTGAATTCGCAGGCAATGGGTTCTTTCCCGGTTCTCGTCAATGGCCGGATCAAGCCACTCGACACTGTTGCCAGGAATTCACTGCAAATTATTTCCGGCAAGCAAAGCTTCCAGGGGGCTGACTCAAAATTAAGCGCCATGCAATGGCTCCTGGAGGTTCTATATGATTGCTCATCTGCAGACAAGCGTAAGGTTTTCCGCATCGACAATCCAGATCTGCTGGCATTGTTTGGTAAATCCCGCGATGACGGCAAGTTCTACAGCTTTGCATTCCTCGAAACTTTTCAGGAAACCATCAAGCATCAGGCTTCCATGGCAGGTTCAATCGAGGCAAGGTTACGTTCAAGTTTCCAAAAGCAAGCCATCGGATTGCAGCAAAAAGTCAGCCTTTATTCCCGCCTGCGTTTCTCTCTTCAAATCCCCGGCGCCACGAATGTCCTCCAAACCCTCGAGCGCTTCATGGAAATCATCGATCCCGGGCTCACTCAATCCAACCTGAAAGCAGAAGGCAAAGAATATAATGTTGAGCTCGTCGACGAATTAAGAGAACTCTCCACAGCTCAGTTCACGCAAGCTCACAATGCCTACTTCCTTCCCATTTTACCAGACAAATCCGGTGACGATAAAGAGGAATGGAAAAAATTCGGGCAAGCCGTAATGCAATGCGCTGATTCAGGAGAACTCAGCTCAATGATCAAATCCTACGCATCCTTGGGGGACGCATTCCGTGCGGGAACAGTCGATACTTTCGGAGATCTTGCTAACACCCATCTCGAGCATCTGCAAAACCATCACCCCGGCACCCTTTCAAGAACATCAAAAGAATCACTATTTAACCAACTTAAACCCTTCTCCAGATGCATCGTTCTCTACATCGCGGCATTCTTGTCAATATGCACGTTCTGGCTGCTGGGCCGGACAACCTTTCGAGATGCAGCATTCTCGATCCTGATTTGGAGCATCGCCGTTCATGCCGGAGCCCTCGCTACCCGCATGTGGCTTGAAAACCGTCCACCGGTAACCAACCTTTACTCATCTGCGGTATTTGTTGGCTTCGGAGCCGTCGTGCTTGGCGCGATTCTCGAAAAATTCTATCGAAATGGGGTCGGCACCGTTGCCGCTTCCCTCATTGGTTTTCTGACACTGCTCATCGCTCATGCTCTTTCATTAAACGGGGACACGCTTGAAATGATGCGCGCCGTTCTTGACTCCAACTTCTGGCTCGCCACACACGTTGTGGTAATCTCCTTGGGCTATGCAGCCACCTTCCTCGCTGGGGCACTGGCTATTGCTCACATCATCCTCAGCCTGATTTCCAAAAAATACATCAAGGAGCCCGGCAAAAACATCACCGGCATGGTTTACGCAATCATCTGCTTCGCCACGCTCTTCAGTTTTGTCGGCACGATCCTCGGAGGAATTTGGGCTGACCAATCGTGGGGACGCTTCTGGGGTTGGGATCCAAAGGAGAATGGAGCTCTGCTTATCGTGTTGTGGAACGCCGTGATTCTTCACGCCCGCTGGGGGGGCATCATTCACCAGCGCGGCCTAATGTTAGCGGCTGTCTTTGGCAACATCGTTACCAGTTGGTCATGGTTCGGCACCAATATGCTCGGCGTAGGGTTACACTCCTACGGTTTTACAACCGCTGCTTTCCGCTGGCTTCTTATCTTTGCCGTAAGCCAGCTAATCATTATGATCATTGGTGGATTCTGCCTGAAACAGCCATCGCATAAGGTTGCCGGCAGATCCGGCTAGCCCTTTTCATGCATGCTACATCCATCCTGGATCACATGAATGAGTTCCGCTCTACTCATCTTCAGCAATAGAAGGATCAACAGCAAGAATCTGTTCCAGCATCTCCTTCACCTCCTCCGCGGTAATGATTGCCATCTGATAAGATCGATTACGTTCCGGCTTTAACTCGTCGATGGAACGCATCGTAAACGTTGCGGGCAACTTCTTGACAGGCTTGCCTTTCTTTCCCTTGAGGACACGGAAATTAAACGCATCCAGGAAGAGGTCCAATTGAGCATCCTTGAATCCAGGCGGCAGGAGGAACTCCACGATATAGCGCCCCTCAAGCAATAGCCTGACCTGCCTGCGACCATCGGGGAAGCCTTGCTCACTACCCTTCAGGCCGGCAACCCTCTTCCTGAGAGAACCGGCACCAGCATCATCCTCCTGCCGCTTTGCAAGTGCCGACAGGTGCTGGACGGAAGGATAAAATCGTCCGGTATCAGTCAGCTTCACCCTGAGGGTTAATGGCGTCTCGCCCTTGCGCTTGGGCTCAGATTCAAAGACGCGGGTGCCCCTTGTTTGAATCCATTTCGTGTATGTGTTCTTGGCGGTTGCCTGCTTCAGCTTCCAGCCCTTCACCTTTGCGGGCATAGCCGCGGACAATTCAGAAGGCAGGAGCGGAAGCACAGGTAACTGCCTAGTCTCTGCAGCCCACCCGGAGACGGATGACAACATTGCCAACGACAAAGAGAAAAAACGACTACTTGTCGAGATACTTGAAATAAACAACACGATACTTGATTACAGGTTGCGGCGGATTGTAGGCATCCTCAAGGCTTGATTGCTGATAACGGATATCGCCAAGCGAAAATCTCGTGAAATCGTCCATTCCAACCGCCTGGGGGCCGTCATACTCTGGATAGCTCCCTTCAATATCAAGCACAAGTCGACGCCCTGTCTGCGTGGCGCCATTCCGCCTCAGGGGCGGTGATCCGGGCAATCCGAATAAACGGTCGGTACTATTCTCATCAAGATTAATATTGCTCTCCGGCGCGGCCAATCGGTCCCATTTCCCCGATTCACTCAGGTGGGCATTGCCCGGAACCCCGTCTTTTCCCGGCCACACGTAGCGCTCAATGATTGCAAAGAACCGTTTTTCCCCAAGCACCCTGTCGCCTTTTTCGAAGCGGTCATATTCACTGTTTGATCGAACCTTTTTTACCGTTTGAGCAACTCCCCAAAGGCCAAACGTATTGGATTGAGTCGTCAGGCAACCGGCCATATCACGCAGGAAGGACTCGGATTTCCAAGGATCCTCCCCGTTCTCGAACCCTGCGACATTGGCCAACTCACCAATGTATTCGAAGACCTCATTATCATCCTGGTGAGCAATAATACCGTTAATGAAATTATCCACTTCACTATTGGATCGCAAATGTTTGAACACCCCCTCCAATGGCTTGCGCCGCTCCGGCGCATCAAACCAGCGATTGCGGGGATAAATACGAGAATTAATGTTCACCTGCCCTGCGGTGCTGTTCATGTATGAAACGGTTGAGAAGCTATCTGGCAGGGTGTTATCAATCCTCCAGTTGGCATGCTGCATGGGATAAGTCGCACCAAGCAACTCAAGCAGCAGCCAGTCCGGCGGACTCCCCTGCTTGGCATCCGGACCTAGGTTCCAGGTTCGCCAAGGGACTCCTGATTGCATCCCCGTATGTATGACTGACCAATACCCCTTGGATGATGTCCTGCTCTTTGAATTGTATTCATCATTGCGTTTAAATGAGTGGCCTGAAAGTTTCATTCCTGAGGGACCACGCTGGATATATTTGTATTTGCTCTTCTCCGGAGAACCCTCCTCAGGCTCATTGGAGTTCTTCTCTCCTGGGGTCCCAAACTCTCCGTCACTATCATCCGTATCAAGCACCCACGAGTTCACCATTCCGCTTAGCCTGGGATCAGCAATTTCCCACGCAAGCACAAGGGGTTCACCGCTCAACAGGTCAATGATGGCATCCCCGCTCAAGGTATCCGATTCTGTCTCTCCAAGAGGAATCATCTGCCGCGGGCGTCCTGCTCCACTTCCTGCGCGTTGCAGGTCAGGCTGGACTCCCATCCCAAGCCTGATCTTGTAGCTCAGCCTCACCCTGGACCCCAAAGCAGCTCGGTAGACGAGTTTCTGGGAATCCTCGACGGGTATCAGTCGCCGTTGCCTGCCAATAACCTGTGGCACTGAACTGGCAATCACACGCTGATTGACCGCTCTGCCCCGCAAAGTAGCCGTCGCCGGGCCAATGTTGCCGCTTGGACGAGCAATTAACTGGCCAAGACTTTTGGCATGATTCCAATTCCGAGAACCGTGCCGGTCGGCCGGCGAGCGCGCACCAAGCTCCTGCTCGTTCCTCACTCCAGCTCCGGAGGACTTGATTCTCAGGTAATCAACCCGGGTCGGAAAGTGTTCTGCGCTTACCACCGGGCCAAATGAGGGCATATAGTATTCTGTCTCATACCGATACGTAATGTAATACTCCCCGGGATTGGGTCCCGGTTCTGGCTCAAATATCAGGCGCACCTCCATAATATGCGGCCCGGGAGTCTGAGGCAGCATCAACACCTCCTCCCCTCCGGTATTAAATCTCCAATACATCCGCTCAGGAGTATTACCCCTCATCTCCTGCTGATGCGGGGCATAATTAACGCTCGTAGTCCTTAGGGAATACGAACGGCTGAATGGCTCCAAGTCATTACCCATCGTGGTCGTTGCCATGCGTGCCATCAGCAGCATGTTCAAGGCAATCTGGAAACATTCTCTCTCTCCATATTTATCAACAAAGCTTGCTCCATAACCAGGCCACTTACGGCTCATGTAGCGCATCAGCATCTCAAGCTGAGCACGGTTGATCATATTGCCGGCTAGCACGCTCCCCCCACTATCATCCTGCAATCGGCGAGTGAAGCCGAAACTCCCCATCAGCGAATGAAGATGAAGCACACGGTCCCCATCAGGATTGACCATGAAGGGCTGCTGATAGAGCGGGCCTGCCTCAAGGGATAAGGGGTAGTTGGTGGTAAACAGGCGGGATTTCCCGAACACGTTGAACTCCGGAGCGCGGCTATAGAATGTCAGGTTAAAACGTTGCCTGTTTAGCCACTGTTCAGGGTCGGCGACATTCACAAAATCAAGGATTGCCTCCATGTATCGGCTGAACCCATGAAGCCAACTGTGCGCAAGCAAGCGGTTATGATTCAATTCCAGTGGGGAATTAAACAATACATCCAGATTGACGGATCGCGGATGACCCAGCGACCAGGGACGCCGGGTTCTTGTCTCGTTAAACGTGGTTGCACCATCTCCCCTGAAGAACATCGGCGTCATCATCCCCATTCTCACCATCTGGTGAAACGCGCGGTCCTCACGGGGCGATGGCTTGCCCAGGGCCACATTGAAATTCAGTTTTGTGCTCTCATCATCCATCCAGAAAGCATAGCGACCGACCATGCTGTTATCCTTTGCCGGTGATTTTCCGGGATCTTCAAAGACGGGAATCCAGCGAACCCGCATTTCCGGTCGTGACCTTGAAGATGATCCGGCACCAGGATTAGCACCAACGGCTATTGGCGGTAACACCTCGCCGGGCAGGGGCTCGTTAAGGTCAACGGATTCCGCATCCCGCGTCGCCTCACCTTTCGGATCAGCAGTAACCTCACCGGTATGCAGTGGAACATGCCTCACTCCACCCGAGCTTCCGATGAGGGTCAACCTCCCAGGGTTGACGATCCAGTGCTCCGCTCCACTGACAGGAGCCGAATTAGCCTCAATGGAAAATGGCCTGGATTGGGTGGCGGAAATCTCTCCCTGCACAAGGTTCAACGGTGCCTCGACCTCATTAATGGGAGCAGGAGAAGGGATATTGGTGCGCAACAAATCAATGGCATGACTCACTGCCCCCTGTGCAATCATCTTTGTTCGCTGAGCATCATGGATGGAGGCGGAAGCCCCGGATTCAACCGACATACTGCCGATAAAACCGATGGCTAGTATCGTCAAGGCAGCCAACAGGAACATGGTGGTCACCAGCGCAACACCGCAACGCAAGGAGCGTCTTCCGGCAAGGCGCCGTCTCTGTGGCATGGGATTATTGACCATTGAGTAAATTCACCCTCGTCGTGAAAGTTCGTGCATTCTTAATGTTCCTGTCCAGTAAAGCCCGATTAAAGCGCATGATGGATTGCTCAACATCCAGTGACCCGTCCGCCGCGAAAATATTCTCCACTGTGGGGATATCCATTTGCCTGGACACCACTGTTGAATCAACGGTCACCACGGTAACATCAACGGCAGAGGGTACACGGTTGGCCTTCATTGACTGGCCGCCCTGAGCAAGGAACTCAGTGGTCTTACCACCATCAAATGCAGTAGTGGTTGCCATCTGGAAAAACGCGGCAGAGTTATAGATCATATCGCTCCCGGTATGATAGGGGGCATTCATCAATGCCGGCACAGGATTCCCTGCAAGGTCAAGGCACTGGACCCAGAACGCGATGACATTGTCAGCAACCGTGCTGACTACAACATCATCATTGGCTGGATCCTCTTCATCAAATGTCTTTGCATCCCAGTTGCGTAGAAACCAATCCGCATTGTTGGCACTAATGCGCAGCGCTGGATCACGCGGGTTAGCCTCGTTGACCATGGCCGGAAAATACGCCTTGTCGGCAAGCGGCCTGATATAGATTCGTTTCAGTCGATAAAACCCCCTTGAAGCATCACGAAACAGGTAATAACCAACACAACGCAACCCTCCCAATTCACCCAACGGTGCCATCCATAGAATGACAGGCGAGCCGGCAACCAGATGTCTTGCCCCGCGTCTGGTCAGCTCGCCCGAGGAAATAACGGCAAACTGCATGCGGGTATCAACCACCGCCGGAGTGAGTTCACGCGTCATGATTTCCAGTGCCCCCCGCGCATTCTGGTGGGTTTCAATCCGGCTTTCCCCCTCCGTCCACATGTTCACAATGCCTGAGGTCAACGTGGAAAAAACAACTAGAATCGCCGCAAAAACAACCAATGACACCATCAACTCAAGGAGCGTGAACCCCGCTACTGAGACATTTCTTTTTTGATGCATCAAAACTCGATTTTGGGGCGGTATCCCGAGTCAATCCTCGACCACTCAGGCCCGGTAAGTGGTGTGAGGTAAAAGGTGATGGTTTCCTGCGGCTTTCCCTGGCGGAGTGGCGCCCCGGAATCAGGATCAACAGGCCACCAGAGCTCAATCCTGGCCGCAATCAAGCCACTGGTATCTTTCAATTGAGAATCTTCGGCAATGTCCACCAGCCGAGCGTCAGCCCTGTATAGGCGGGACATCTTCAAGTCCTCATCTGACCCCGCGTGAATATGGAGACCTTGGCGATCATAGAAAAACGGGCTCGAGGGCACCTCTCCCGGCTCCAGCAACTGACCCTCAAGCCTATTATGAACATCCTCAAGAATAACCGCTAACACGGTTCTATTCGCCGCATCCTCGGCAAACTTAATACCCACTGGAAGAATGCCTACCAACGAAATAACAACAGTCGCCAAAATCCCGATCGTGATCACGATCTCAATGAGGCTGAACCCCCGGCACTCTGATGCAACTCTATCCTTCATGGCCTGTAGATGCGCACTCGCCCAGTGAGAGTATCGATGTTGAATTGCGTCCAGTCTTTCTTCCCCTCGTCGGTATATACAATCTCTCCTCCCCCCAATGAGTCGACATAACCATTAATGACAACCGCTAATATATTCCGCTCCTCACCACCCGGAAGGCGAGCCCCCCCAGAGGGAGTGAACTCAAAAAATACCACCTTTACCCGCCCGGAGCGCACCTCTTCGATAAAGGATTCCGACTCAGCCGTTGGCAGGAAATCACCACGAACGCTGCTGCCGTCTTTCTGTGCATAACTTGCCGAACGCAGGTAATCACCACGATCCTTTTCAAACACCAATCCTGGTGGCAGGGTTTTCCATTCCTGAAACGAGACAAATCTCTCCAGTTCGCGATCCCATTCCCATAAGCCATACTTACGGTAGGCGGCCTCACTGTCATCCTCCCATGCCGTCACAATACCAAACCTGACAATAGTGCGCTTGGCAATGGCATGACTGCGGGCAAGAGTCATCACGCTTGAAACATGACGAATCGCAGTACTCATCCCAGCCGTCGATGTCAGCCCCTTGATCGCCGGTATTGATAATACCATGATCATCGAGACGATCATTAAGACCGCCAACACCTCCAGTAGGGTGAATCCATGTCGCCAACCTTGCCGACTAGATTTTAATGGAGCTATATACATTCAGGTATATTGGGGATCAAATACTGCTTACCTGCTAACTAAGGTTACACGTATGTATATGCATTGTAAATTAATTACGTTGAATAGGCGCTGTTATTAAACGGCTTTAGCTCGTCTTGGCCAAAAGGGACATGGAATATCCATTCCGAGGATCTATCATCTGGAATCCGGCTTCGGAATTTTATGGTCATTGCCCATAAAAACCACAGATGCAAATATCAGTCGATTGCATCAACCTCAAACAGATCAATCCCTAGAAGGCCTTCAGCCATAACAACCTGCTCTAGGGACCGGTCTATGATGCGCTCAGGCGGCAACGGCTGACGACAGCGGCTTAGCGAAAAGCCTTCGCATCCCACAACCCCTTAATCATGCTGTAACCCCGGGGATCATACTCTTTGAGTTCCTCCCGGTTATGAGGAAACCAGTCATTTTTTCCGAAATACGCCTCGGTGAGCTCAGCAAAATACTCCTCGTGGTTGGTGGCTGCATAGGCCCTTACCCTCTTTCGTTTATCCTTCCGATCCGGCACGCTGAGGTAAAGCCCCCGGGCCATTGCCTTCGCATATGCCTGACTGATGACTTCATTACTCAGCTTGAGTTTCACATTATGGTATGCATGTGCCAGCTCGTGCAACAAGGTCATTGGCCCCCACTCTAGGATTTTATGCTCAAACAGCACCGCCTGGGGATTGATCACATGGACACCCGGCGCCATGTGCGGATTAAGTCCGTGCTTCCGCAACCAACCCTTGTTACGATGGAAAGGAATTACACCCCGCTCATTCTTCCTCAGAGGATAACCGGGCTCATTGCTTACCCAGATAGGGATTCCCCTAAGAAAATCCACAGCCTCGCCGGGAAGCTTATCCAGAAAATTCTCAATGCCGGTCTCCAGCTGCCCCTTGATTCGCTCCTTCAATTCCGGATCCTTCGCAATATCTGACCCGTAATAGACAGTCCATCCGTGAACAATGGCCTTCTCATAGCGCCAACTCCCATTACCGTCCTTAAACTCGACAAGGACCTGGGAAAGCGCGCTGAAATCCGCAACACAGAAAATTACGAAGAGGCAAATGAGGCTAAACTTGATATTCTTCATTAAGCAAAGAGGACGGTTTATTCATAGCATCCCCCCGAAGAACTTACAGCAATCTCGCAATTAGCCAACGCTCCCAACCATCATTCATACCATAGGCATCGCACTCCTCAACTCACTCCTGCCCACCCCTGTCCAGTGACCGATATTGTATCGCCTCCAGCACGTGGTCTGAGTTGATGTCCTTCTCACCTGCAAGGTCAGCAATGGTTCGGGACACCTTCAATATCCTCCCATGGGCGCGCGCAGATAAATGAAGTTGCCCCATTGCCTGCTCGAGCAGACCACTCCCTTCATCATCCAGCCGGCAATACTTTTTTATCATTCCCGTTGTCATAGTCGCATTATTTACAACCCCTGACTCATTCATGTAGCGTGACGCCTGAAACATCCGTGCACGTTCAATCCTTTCTCTGAGTTGACAGCTAGCCTCCGCTTCCTTCTCACTGACGAGCTCCTTGAAATCGATTGCCGGCACGTCCACGTGCAGATCAATTCTGTCCAGCAGGGGACCTGAAATTCGCCGACGGTAATTAGTAATCTGCCTCGGACTGCAACGACAATGACGCTTGGGGTCACTCAAGTAACCACACGGGCACGGGTTCATTGCCGCCACAAGCATGAACTGAGCCGGAAAAGCAGTTGTGGTGGCAGCTCTGGAAATGACCACTCTGCCTTCCTCGAGGGGCTGACGCATCACCTCAAGGGTGGATCTTCGGAACTCAGGCAACTCATCCAGGAACAGAACCCCATGGTGAGCAAGAGAAACCTCACCCGGCCTTGGGTTTTGGCTGCCTCCCAGCAAGCCCGCATCGGAAACTGTATGATGGGGAGAGCGAAAGGGACGGGAAACCAGGACTTCCCCGGTGTTGCATATAAGGCCTGCAACAGAGTGCACCTTAGTGGCGGCAATAGCCTCCTCCTCACTCATGTCAGGCATAATGGTAACCATACGCTTGGCCAGCATGGATTTGCCTGTTCCAGGCGGACCCACCATCAACAAATTGTGATTGCCACATACCGCCACTTCAATTGCCCGCTTCACATGTAACTGTCCTTTGACCTCAGAAAAATCAATCCCATAACTTCGGCTACTGCGAAAATATGCCGTGCGGTCAATGCTCTCCGGCAAACGCCCACTTGTGCCTTGAAGTAACTCAACGGCTTCCCGCAAGTTGGAAACCCCATAAACATCAATCCCGCTGATCATGCAGGCTTCAATAACATTTCCCCTGGGAACGATCATTGCCCGTCGCCCAGCCTCACGGGCAGTCTCCGCCAATGAGAGCATACCCTTTACTTCACGCACGTGGCCATTGAGGGCTAATTCCCCAAAGACGGCAGTTTGCTCAAGCGCACCTTCCTGAAAATCCTCCTGCATGAAAACCAGGCCAAGGGCAATTGCCAGATCAAAGCTGGGCCCCTGCTTTTTAATATCTGCCGGTGCCAGATTGACAGTCATCCTGCCTTTGGGCCTGGCATATCCGGAATTCCCAACAGCCGTCCAGACACGGTCACGACTTTCTTTCACTGCGGTATCCGGCAAGCCAACAATGATCATTTTAGGATCACCACCACCCTCATTGACTTCAATTTCAACCTCAACGGCATCCACACCGACAAGTGCTCCTGAATAGAGGCGGGAAAACATGGGGGATTCAACAAATTCGCCAGGTTGTAAGAGAACTTTTATCCCTTAACAAAAGCAGCCCGGGAATTCATTATACTGTTCATTAGAACAGTATTGCAAGTTTTCTGTGAAAAATCTTGCTATCCACAATTGATATTTGGTATTTGTTAAATATTAAGGTAAATTGGAGGTTTAAGCATTCATCCATGAGTTGTCCCAAAAATATTGAACAATTCCACCCATCGTGGCGTCACAACTAATGAATGTCGTGAGTTAACCGGAAATTCCCACCTAAATAACATAACGAGTTCAACATCACGGGGATGCTTGACGTTCAGGAAAAAATCTGCGCTAATCCCCCTCCCAAAAAACCCAAATTAATTATTACCCATTATGGCCAACCTTGAACTAGACGGCGGTATTAAGATTTACCTTCGGGAAATCGGAAAAACCGCATTGCTCACACCGCAACAGGAAATCGAACTCGCCGACAGGATCAAGAAGGGGGATAAGGAAGCCCGCTCACACATGATCCAGGCAAACCTTCGATTGGTTGTAAAGATCGCACAGGATTACGCAAACTATGGGCTGCCGCTTCTCGACCTTATCTCGGAGGGCAATATCGGCCTCATGAAAGCCGTTGAACGTTTCGATCCCAACAAGGGAGGCAAACTCTCTACCTACGCTGCGTGGTGGATCAAGCAGTCCATTAAGCGCGCACTGGCCAATCAGTCAAAGACCATCCGCCTGCCTGTGCATATGGTCGATAAAATCTCCAAGATGCGCCGTGTCGCCATGGTTCTCAGTGAGGAATTGGGACGTGATCCCACCGATGACGAACTTTCAGAGGAGATCGGCATTGATCGCGGAAAACTCGCCCAGTTAAAGGCCGCCTCGTTGCGTCCTGCATCTCTTGATGCGCCTATCAGTGAAGATGACAACACCGAGTTCGGTGAAATCGTCGGTGACGACAGTGCCCAGACTCCCTTCGAGTTGCTCAGTCACAAGAACATGCACGGTCAACTGGACACCCTTCTTGAGGTGCTTGATGACCGTGAGCGTAAGATCATTGATGCCCGCTTTGGCCTTGAGGGACAAAAACCAAAAACTCTTGAGGAAGTAGGTCAAGAATTCGGAGTCACCCGCGAACGTATCCGTCAGCTACAGAATATTGCCCTTAAGAAACTGCGCAGGGCACTGCAGAAAAAAGAAGACCCCGGTCCACGACCGGCGAAGGGACTGGTGCCAAAGAAAAAGCGCATAGAATTTACTCTTGGCGCCAACCTCTAGCCATCACCGCAAGAGGTCACATCACCCAGTTCATTGATACACCGCCATCCGCTTCATGGAGCAGTGTAGAGTAAAAAGCCGGCCCGGTCTTAATTCGCTATGAATATCTAGCAATCCTAGTAATATAGTGTAAGGAATTGGGCAATTATACCCCCTACCCCTACCCCCATAACCATGCACTTTTTGCCTTGCCTCACGGTATTATTAATTGCTGCCTGCATCCCATGCGCTGCACAGCCCACCATCTCAGAATTCCTCACTGAAAACAGTTCCGGAATCACGGATCAGGACGGTGACAATTCGGACTGGATTGAAATCCACAACCCCACCGTTGACCCGGTTAACCTTTCAGGATGGAGCCTGACCGATGATGCCGAGGTATTGAATAAATGGATCTTTCCCGAAATCACCCTTCCCGCAGCAGGATATCTTATCATCTTTGCCTCGGGTAAGGACCGCACCAACCCCGCAGCAGAACTCCATGCCAACTTTTCGCTCAACTCAGATGGCGAATACCTCGCGTTGGTTGCCCCTGACGGAATCACGATTGCAAGGGATTTCAATTACGGTCAACAGCATGAAGACATCTCATATGGCACATCAATAGCCACGACAAGTGATGTCGTCATTGGTGAAAGGGCACCGGCAAAATGGCTGGTCCCGGACGCACCCGTAAACGAATGGTATAATGTGGATTTTGATGACAGCACCTGGACATCCGGGGCTACCGGGTTCGGCTACGACCTGAATGGTGATTATGCTCCATATATTAGTGACAGCGGGAATGTGCAGGCACAAATGAGCAACCTTAATGGCAGCCTCTACCTGAGGATACCATTTAACATTACCGATCCAAAAACCATCGCAAGCATGCAACTTAACATGCGCTTTGATGATGGCTTCATTGCCTGGGTAAACGGCCAACAGGTTGCCTCATCGCGCGCGCCATTGACACCCGAATGGAATTCTGACGCCGAGAATTTCCATGCTGACACCGAAGCGGTAATCCAAGAAGGATTCAATACCTCAAACGGCATCCCCGTCCTAAAGGCCGGTGAAAATATTCTCGCTATCCAGGGACTTAACTGGGGCATCGATAGTTCTGACTTCCTCATTCTTCCCGAGTTGCTGGCATCTATAGCCGACCCCGATGCACCCGGGGCACAAGGATATCTTCTCCTGCCGACTCCAGGAGCACTTAATGGCGAAAGTGTCGAGGGCTTCGTCTCTGACACCAAGTTCTCAATGAAACGAGGCCACTACGACA
Source organism: Verrucomicrobiaceae bacterium (assembly GCA_024229495.1). Lineage (GTDB taxonomy): Bacteria > Verrucomicrobiota > Verrucomicrobiia > Verrucomicrobiales > DEV007 > CACIUL01. Next base: position 17,411 of record JAAESJ010000303.1, read on the forward strand.
CCGAGATCGAAGTATCCATCACTACCGAGACGGAAGAAGCCTCTATACGCTATACAACAGACGGTTCCACTCCGGACGCATCCACCGGAACCCTATATGAAGGCCCTATTACCCTGAACTCAACCACCATTCTTCGCGCTGTCGCCTACAAAGCGGGACATCAACCAACCAATGTCGACACACAAAGCTACCTGTTCGCCTCGGACATCAAGAATCAGGGCGATATGGATGATGATGTCGTCAATGACCCGGCATATGCAGCTACCATCGAGGCGGATCTTTCCGGCAACCTGCCTGTCATCTCACTGGTGCTGGAAGATGCGCTGTTCTTTGGACCAAATGGCACCCACACCAATTACGAAAGATCAGGTCGCAGTGCAGAAATTCCGGTATCTCTCGAGTTCTTTAACCCGCTGGATCCAGCCGACGAATTCCAGATTGATGCCGGCATCCGTATTCACGGTGGCAATGCCCGCTCTCATCCCAAAAAGCCCTTCCGCTTGTATTTCAGAGAGGAATATGGAGATCGGCGACTGAAATACCCACTGTTTTCCGGAAGCCCTGTTGAGTCTTTTGACCAACTGATACTGCGTGGTGGCGGGCATGATTCATGGTCACTGGCTGCCGCCTTTGGTCGTGACCAGCAAACGGACCTTCCTCCTCACGGAACACTCATGCGGGACCAGTTCCTGCGCAAGACCGAGGTCCAGATGGGCATTATCTCTCCCAGGGGGCGCTATACTCACCTCTACATTAATGGTCGCTATTGGGGAATCTATGACCTGCACGAGCGTGCCAACGCAGCCTTTTTTGAATCGCATTTGGGAGGAAACGAGGAAGACTATGATGTTCTCCACCATCCCACTTTCTTTGGTGAAGACTACACGGTAGTCGATGGCAACCAAACAGCATGGGAAGAAGCCCGGGCAATTGTCTCCGGGGGAATTGATTCTGTCTCACAATACGAAGCTATTCAGCAATACATTGACCTTGATGACTATATTGATCATCTCATTGTTCGCATGTGGTCGGGCGACTATGACTGGTGTGGCCCGATCTTCCGTTCCGGAGCCAATGTAACCGTATTCGGCAACAAAAACTGGTATGCCGGTCGACGCAGTCGCGGCAAGCCAGGAACCTTCCGTTTCTTCACATGGGATGCCGAGATGTCAATGGGCACTCACCTCATGTTTAATTTAAACCCGGCAGACCCACCCGACCAGGGAGTCACTAACTTTGACCTTACCGGTGCAAACAATGCGGGATCACCCGTGGAATTCTATGACGCTCTGCGCTCATACCCGGCCTTTCAACTCAGGTTTGCCGATAGGCTCCACCAGCATTTCTTCAATGGTGGAATCATGTCAACCGGGAGAAATCGAGCCCGATGGGATTCAATGTGGTCAGAATTACGTGCACCTATGGTTGGAGAATCCGCTCGCTGGGGTGATGAGGGAACTTTGCTCGCAACACCATTTACCCGTAACGAAACCTGGCTCAACGAAGTTTTCTGGGTCAGGAATAACTTTATCGACGGCCGCAGCACTGCTGTCCTTGAGCAGTTCCGGGCAAGAGGGCTATATCCATCGATAGAGGCCCCCGTTTTCAATCAACACGGAGGGCCAGTGGGTTCGGGATTTGATCTCAGCATGACTGCCGATGGCGCAGAAATCTACTATACCATTGATGGCAGCGACCCATACCTGCCTCCAACTATAGAGGCACTTGTCCTTGTCGACGAAGCCGCAAATGCAGAGGCCCTTATCCCATCGGAGGCCAATGGCGGAAACGTATTGGGCACAGAGTGGACAAATATTGCTGAACCGGCAAACGCCAACCAGTGGATAACCGGGAAAACCGGTATTGGCTACGAGACCAGTGGCACCAATTACCAACCACTTATCAACCTGGATGTCACCGCAATGTCTGCAGTCACTCCCAGCGTCTTTGTGAGGGTTCCATTCACCGTCACCGAGCAGGCTAATATCGACGAGTTCAGCAACCTGGTACTTTCAATGAAGTATGATGATGCATTCATCGCTTACCTCAACGGCACCCGCGTAGCCAGTTCCTCCAATGTTCCTGTTGGGGCAACATGGAACTCAGCGGCCACGGCAATACACGCGGACACAGAGGCTGTCATCTTCCAGGATTTCGACATCTCAGCCTTCAGGAATCTCCTAAGGCAAGGCGACAACATGCTTGCGATTCAGACGCTTAATTCCTCGTCAACCAGCAGTGACCTACTCTGCCTTCCAAAACTCTCCGCTACCAAGGCTATTGAGGGTGGCGGAGCATCACCCACGGCAATCCTTTATACCGGGGAATTCCCCCTGAATCAGAGCGGCCGGATTAATGCAAGGGCCGTCCAGCGCAATGAATGGTCAGCACTAACCGGAGCTACATTCCTTGTTGGTCAGTTAGCCTCAGCCGATAATCTGGTTGTAAGCGAATTCAACTATCGCCCCCGCCAGCCATCCGGTCAGGCCGAGTTGGCAGTGGCAGGAGGCCGCACGGACTTCGAATTCATCGAACTGCAAAATATCAGCAATTCCGTCATTGACCTTGTCGGCACCACCTTTTCGCAGGGCGTCGACTTTGAGTTTAATCTGGACAGCCCGGTGCGCACGCTCGAACCCGGCGAACAAGTGCTGATTGTTGAGAATGCAGAGGCAATGAGCGCTCGCTACGGAAATTCCATTATCGGGAAAATTGCCGGTGAATTTGATAGCGACAGCAAACTCAGCAACAACGGCGAAACCATTACGCTTACCGCAGCAAACGGCTCGCCTATCAAGAGCTTCGTTTATTCTGATGCGCCACCCTGGCCAATATCAGCCGACGGTGACGGGTTCTCTCTTGTCCTGAAGGAACCAGGCAGCAGTCCTGACCATTCCCTGCCGGAAAACTGGCAGAGTTCTGAGCAAGTTGACGGCAGCCCCGGGGGAATACTCCGTGCCCGAGGTTATGTGTCCTGGATCACTGAGAACTTCGACCCAGACTCACCGTTCTTTGAGTTAATCTCCGCGCCCGGATCAGACCCGGATGGTGATTCCATTACAAACTCCATGGAATATGCATTCGGGACCGACCCCAACAATACCGACAGTCGCCCTGAGATTGAGGCTCTGGTCGTCAGAGTCGACGGTAATGACTATCTGGCCATCCGTTTTCTGGCCAGGGCAAATGCCAATGATCTAGGGATCACCGGACAAATATCCAATGACTTCACCACTTGGAGAGCATCCACGGTCCCCTTCGGTGCACCGGATCTCTCAGAGGATGGGAGGCAAAGGATCACCCTGAGATCCACCAATCCCATTCCTCAAGCCGCAGAACAGCAAATCCGGCTCAGAATTGAAATAAGCCAGTAGGTTAATAACGCATCACCCGGGATAGGAACTGGCGGAGACGAGGATCCTCTCCACTCTCGAATATCTTCGCCGCATGCCCAATCTCGGCAATCCTCCCCTCTGCCAGGAAAGCAACCTCATCGGCAACCTGACGGGCAAAGCCCATCTCGTGTGTTGAAAGCACGATATCCTGCCCGCCATCCTTTAGCTCGACAATCAAGTCAAGCACC
>JAAESJ010000304.1 GCA_024229495.1 Verrucomicrobiaceae bacterium
TAAAAAAGAGCAGGTTTTTAGGCCTGCTCTTTTAAGTTTATTGCAATATTAATTTCTTATTAATCACTCCCTCATTAGTTTCTATTTCTAAGAAGTATATGCCTTTTGCATTAGTAGCAAGATCAATCTGCTTAGTGTACTCTCCAATGTACTGTTGAAGGTCATCACTTATAATCTCTTCTCCCACTACATTAAGTACTCTAACCCTTAAGTCTTGTACTTTTTCACTTGTAAAGGTGATGTTAAATACATCCTTACTTGGATTTGGATAAACATCCAAGTTAGCGATAGCTTCTCCTCCTTCTATTCTTACAGTAGGTTGAGTCCAGTAAACAAGTGGTGTCCAAGAAAGAGACTTCCATGGGCCTCCATTTGGATCACAATAGGTTCTCGCTTGTCCTCTATAAGTCTCCCCTGGTGTTAAACCATTCTTATTCTTAGTATTAGTTCCATAGGATACCCCTGCCCCACCAATCTGGAAGAAATCAGCTCCTGTTGGATTCGAGATAGAATCAATCCTAGCTTTTAATCTTACAAAAGAATAAACACCATTAGAAGCATCCCAAGTAAATGTAGCTTTTATAGGTGTAGCTCCATA
>JAAESJ010000305.1 GCA_024229495.1 Verrucomicrobiaceae bacterium
AAATCACCCATTAGATTTCTCCAGTCAAGCAGGCAAAGCAAATCTGTTGGTTTTTTTAAACCAATACAATTGGCTCTATAAGCCGATTTCATTTGTTAACGTTTATGCACCTAAAAATCTCATGGTATGGTGTCACTTCTATGCACCAGTCACCCATCTGAATGAAGGCATTTGACAGCAGCTTAAAAGATACTGTCAGCCCTTGGCGTTATCGCCTCAGAAATTATTTAGTACCGTACTTATGTCCATGTCGTTGGTATAGCGCAAAACTACTTTACCATGATGACAAGCCTATGGTTTATGCCATTGGCATATCCAGACCTCAGTGGTTCAAAGTACGGGCATATCAGCTTTTAACAAACAAATAATATTAGAAGGTTAAGTGAGAGGTTAATCAAGTATAATGGTTTTACCAACCCCAACAACGAACTCACTCACTTAACCAAAATCACCCATTAGATTTCTCCAGTCAAGCAGGCAAAGCAAATCTGTTGGTTTTTTTAAACCAATACAATTGGCTCTATAAGCCGATTTCATTTGTTAACGTTTATGCACCTAAAAATCTCAT
>JAAESJ010000306.1 GCA_024229495.1 Verrucomicrobiaceae bacterium
AGAGCTCGATGCGCTTCTTGATGCTGTTTCTTACTCAGAGCTGATTGAGGGGTGAGGGTGCTATCTTGAAGGCAGTTCACATCTATGTTGACGGTTCTTGTGAAGATAATAGAAACGTGACTCGGACCACTTCCGCGGGATGGGGGTTTTGTGTGATTGTTGGTGACAGCGGCCGAGGCAGAGGCCAGGGAGAGTTAGTTGAGGAGAAGAGCGGTCGTGTAATCACGAATGAAAATGATATCGAGTTTCTAGGGGCTGAAGTTGGCTCGAACAACACAGCGGAGCTTAGCGCCATTGCCCATGCCCTCAGATGGGTGATTGTTAATTCAGATTTGGATAATGTCCAGATAAGGACTGATTCAACTTATGCGGGCAATGTCACTTCGGGCAATTGGAAGGCTAAAGCGAACAAAGTACTGGTAAAGCGTGTTCAGGGATTATGGGAGGGGGCACTAGAGGTGTGCAATGTTGAGTGGGAACACGTGCGAGCACACAGAGGACACAGATGGAATGAGCGCGCGGATCATCTTGCT
>JAAESJ010000307.1 GCA_024229495.1 Verrucomicrobiaceae bacterium
CGGAACATGATATATTTCCAGGGGCCCTGCCGGACGGCCAGACCTTCCGAGGCCTGGTTGATGATGGCGCCCCGGGGTGGAGCATCCGCTTTACCCAGCAGGGTAGGCAGGAGGCTGACGCTGTCCTCTGCCGCATTAGCCGGCAGGTCGACCTCAAGGAGATCCGCACAGGTCGCGAAAAAATCATTCAGGCAAATGACACCGTGATTGACACTGCCTGGCTTGATTTTCCCGGGCCAGCGTGCGACAAAGGGTTCCCGGTGCCCACCTTCATAAATGCTGCTCTTCGCTTCCCTTAAGGGCGGGTAAGGACGCCTGGCTGCGCCATTGTCCCCGGTGGCAATGAGCAGTGTGTCCCGGTCCTGTCCATTGCGTTTCAGGGTATCCATGATCGCCCCCAGCATATGGTCGCCCTGATAGACCCAGTCACCATATTTCCCCTCCTTGCCCTCCATTTCACTTTTGCCCACGAATTTCTCCGCCGGGACAATCGGGCTGTGGGGCGGGCACATGGGAAAATAGAGAAAAAACGGCTGATCCTTCTTGGCGCGTTCGTCGAGATACTTCAAGGCCTGCTTGATCATGAGCGGCTGGTTCTCGATGCCCTTCACCTTGGTCACCACCCTGTCCTGCTCGATGATTGTCCCGATATTGCGGGCATGGGTAAAGCCGTAGAAATAATCAAAGCCGAGGGCATTTGGCCCGTCCGTCATGCGGGCCCCGATGGGAAGTTCATCATCCTCGCCCTGTTTCCCATCCACCCAGTTCATGCCCAGGTGCCACTTGCCAATGCAGGCGGTGTGGTAGCCCTCGGCTTTCAGGAAAGAGGCCACCGTGAGGCGGGTCTTGGGAATAATGGGGGGTGAGTAGGTTTTCAATACACCGTACTGGCCGATTCGGCAGGGATAACGGCCGGTCAATACGCCATAGCGGGTGGGCGTGCAGTTGGCAGCCGCTGAGTGGGCATCAGTGAAACGCATTCCCTGTCTTGCCAGTCGGTCAATATTGGGTGTCTTGAAGGGGGAGTCAGCGCGATAGCTCGGTGGCTGTCCATACCCCATGTCATCAAAGAGCACGAAGATGATGTTGGGTGATGTGTTTTTAGTCTCTGCCAATATATCCAATGGTTGGAACAAGAGACCTGCACACAACAGTATGGTTTGTTTTATCATTATTACTTTAAAAAGTTCATTCCTTTGGTTGATGCCACAGACGATGGGGGTCGTTGAGACATCATTTTTAACTTTATATCTAATCATCCACTTGTCCTTTATTGTTATTCACAGCCAACGCTGCAAATTATTGGCGCGGTATCCCGCGTTTGCCTTGTTCGCATCCGATTAGTGCTTCTTGGCCAGCTTCTCTCCTGTCTTGGGTGCGGCCAATGTGGGTTCATCCTCGAGATAGCCGAGAACCTTCAAGAACCTGTCCGCTTCGATCAGGCAGACATCCGCCCAGGGCTGGCGGTTGAAAAACCCGTGCCCCATCCCTTCGGCAATCCTGAAGTCCGCCGACTTGACACCGAGCGACTTCATTTTCTTGTATGCAGAGTTCCATCCCTTTTTCATCCAATTGTCCTCACTTCCAAAGAATGCGATGGACGGCGGGAAGTCGGCTTTGAGTTGCTGCAAAAAATCCACTTCGGGATCCTTGGCGTCACCCGCGCTAAGCGCCGGGTTGAACAAAAGGTAGGCCGCAACGGTGGTGTCGTAGCCTTTCGGGTCGTTGGGGTCATTTAAGCCTGGGGTCGTTGTCGCCAGCAAACTGATATGCCCGCCGGCCGAGCCCCCGCCTGCGACAATTTTCCGCGGATCTATGCCAAGTTCTTCCGCATTCTGCTTATACCAACGAATGGCACTCTTCGCGTCGGTTATACAGACGCGCTTCCGAGATTCTGTTTTTTTAGCTTCTTCGATGCGGGCCTTTGGGGCGAGCTTGTAGGTTACAGTGGCGGCGACGAGTCCCCTTGTGGAAAAGTAATGGCAAAGATAACGGAACTGGTCCCGGGTTCCTCCACCCCAGCCGCCACCGTGGAACATGATGATGCCTGGAACCGGCTTCTTCGATCCCTGCTTCGTTTTCGGGAAGTAGATTTCAAGCTCTCTGGAAACACCATTGGTTTCCTTGTAGACATAAGTCTTAACTTCGGGAGCCGTTACTCTTTCTGCATAGGCAGATGGGATGACCATTGCTGCCCAAACGATGAATATGAGGTTCTTCATGATAGAATTATTTCGAAGTATAAAGTGGAGTCGGGCCATACTGCGAGAGGAAGCAGAAGCGCGAAGAGGGTTGGAGAATAGTTATTCATCGATGCATCGGGAAGGACTATTTCTTCCTCAACTCACTGACAGTTTTGCGGAGTGTCTCCAGTTTGCCCGCAAACTCAGGGTCATATTCCTTCAGTTGACGGGAAAG
>JAAESJ010000308.1 GCA_024229495.1 Verrucomicrobiaceae bacterium
CGGAAGGCCCAAAGGGGTTGGCCCTTATGGGGAAGAGACAAAACCTGTCCGTATTCCCGTGAGCCAGGTGGATCGTGTCTTGCGCTTCGTCCGCAACAGGGAATATGCCCTTCCGCTCTTTGCCTGTCGCGTGTCTGCGGGCTTTCCTTCCCCCGCCGATGATTACCTCGAGGGCGCCCTTGACCTGAACGAGCATCTCGTAAGTGAACCCGCCGCGACGTTTTTTGTGCGTGCCAGGGGTGACTCAATGATCGGGGCTGGGATACACGACGGCGACCTGCTGATTGTGGACAGGAGCAAGCAGGCAAAGGATGGCAGCGTGGTCATTGCCTCGATAAACGGGGAGCTCTCGGTGAAGCGATATTCCCGTTCCAAGGGTCAAGTCAGGCTCATGCCTGAGAATCCCGCCTATCCGCCGATTCCTCTCAACGAGGATGATGACGCCAGGCTTTGGGGAGTGGTTACCAGTGTGGTTCACCGCTTATGATAGCGCTGGCGGACTGCAATAATTTCTACGTTTCCTGCGAGAGGGTTTTCCGTCCATCGCTGGAGAAGTGTCCCGTCATCATTCTCTCCAACAATGATGGATGTGCCGTGGCCCGCTCCAATGAGGCGAAGCAACTTGGTATACGAATGGGTGCCCCGTATTACCAGGTCCGGAATATTTGCGAGCGCTATGGAGTGGTTGTCTTTTCCTCCAACTATGAACTTTACGGGGACATGTCCCGGAGGATTGTTTCCGTCTTGAGCTGTTTTGCTCCCGAGATGGAGGTTTATTCCATCGATGAGTCCTTCCTGAACCTGGACAAGGTGGGCAATCCCCACGGACTTTCCCGGCAGATACGAAAGAGGGTGGGTGACTGGACCGGCATTCCGATTTCCATCGGGCTGGGGCCGACCAAGACCCTGGCCAAGCTTGCCAATCGTTTGGCGAAGAAGGGCAATGAAGGGTGCCTGGAGGTTGGTCCCGGGGATAGAGAGTCCCTGCGTTCGGTTGCCGTGGAGGATGTCTGGGGTATCGGGAACAGATATGCTGCTCGGTTGCACAAGGTCGGTATTCGCAATGCCCTCGAACTGGCAGAGGCTCCTTCCGTGGTGGTAAGGAAGGCGGGTGGCGTTACCCTGGAGCGGACACACAGGGAACTGGCCGGCCTGCGCTGCATCAATATGGAGGAGGTTTCGCAACCCAGAAAAAATACCTGTTCATCGCGATCTTTCGGTCGTCCCGTCACGGCATTGCAGGAACTGGAGGAAGCGGTTGCCAATCATGCGGTCAAGGCCGCCAGCAGGATACGCAGGGAAGGTTCGCTGGCCCGGGGATTACAGGTTTTTGTAATGACCAACCGTTTCCGCAAAGACCTTCCCCAATACGTCAATTCCCGGACCATGGTTTTCAGTGAACCTACCGATGACCCGATAAACATTTTGTCGAATGCTTGCCGGATGATCAGGGAGATTTATCGAAGTGGTTATTCCTATAAAAAGGCCGGTGTCCTCTTGCTTGACCTTGACCAGGGAGGTAATCGACAGCGTAACCTCTTTAATGAAGGTAATCGTGTAAAACACGAGCGCCTCGCCGATGCGATGGAGAAATTAACGGCTACTTATGGCCAAAGGGCCGCCTTTCTTGCGGCCCAGGGAATTGCAAGGCCATGGAGAATGAAACGGAAAAGGCTCACTCCCCGTTACACGACCAGTTGGCAGGAATTACCTGTCGTGGGCACTTCCTGATCAAGGCAACCGGAAAGTGATCATTTTCATGATCATTATGCCCTCATGATTGTGCGCTTTATTATTTCCTGCATGGTATTTCTGGCCATGGTAGGGAACATGGATTTTTTATTCCCATAAACATCATGGATTCTCCATCACTGCCCCGTATCCACTTTATCGCCAATCTATGGACTTTGACCGGTCATCCCTCAGAAGCCGGGGAGTGGACCCTTGAGGAAAAGGTCAAGGCCATCAGTGAAGCCGGATTTGACGGGGTCAATGATCGCGGTCGGCCCGAGTTGAAGACTCTTCTGGAAAAATACGATCTGCGCTTCTCCGGATTATTTGATGCGAATGATCCGTCTGAGTTCGCGGCATTGATTGCCGCTCAGATGGATTGCGGGGCGACTACCATCAATGTCCAGCTCTGTGATCATGACACGCCCCTTGAGGAGGCAGTAGAGAAAACCATCCTGCTCATGGAGGAGGATGAGAGGCAGCATGCGAACACGCACCTTGAGGTTCATCGTGACACCTGTACCGAGACCCCCGAGAAGGCTTACGCCATCGCCGACGGTTACCGGGAGGCGACCGGGAAATGTCTGCGCATGAATATTGACCACTCGCACCCGGCGATCATCAAGCACCTGCGCCCGGAGGATTTTTCCACGCGCCTGCTGGATCGTCCGGAATTACTGCAGGGTGGCAATTTGCTCCATTGCCGACCGTTCAACGGGCATCATTGCCAGATTCCGGTGACCGATGGCAGTGGCGGGTTATCAAAAGAATTCCGAGATTACCTGCCCTTTGCCGAGGCGGCATTTTCCTGTTGGCTTGAGGGTCCCCGGCCCCGTAATGAATTGTGGGTGGTGCCCGAGCTTGGCCCGGTTGCAAGCGGTTACGGGATCAGCACGTGGCCACCGGTGTGGGAGGATTGCATGGTTGCCAGGCGTGAACTGGCCGGTGCCTGGCAACGTGCCTTGTCACACAGTAAAATGATTGCTGATTGAGAAATTTCCAAAGAGCCAATCCAGGTCAGTGGCGTTTCACGGCAATTTTTCCCGGATGGTTTTCTCCATTTTCTCCAGGCCTGAAAGGGAGCTTTTCACCTCTTCGGGAAACCATCTTGGATGGCCGCCGAGATGGCTGCGGCTGCTGGGCTGGGTCTGGCGATTGCCATAAAGGAAAGCCCAGTTGGTGGGTAGCCAGTATTGGTGCCACAGGGCATTCTTGGTGACGATGGCTTCGCGGAGTGCTTCATTACCGGCTGAGAGTTGCGGCGAGAACCCGAGTTGTCTTGCCATTGTCTGTGCTGCGAGCCGGTGTCCTTCGATAGAGAGCATCTGTCCGTCACTGGTAACCGGCTTGCCTGCCAGTCCGGTAAACAAATCGACCACTGGTAAGCCGTGTTCCCCGGCAAGTTGACGAATCACCTCGGCATATTGTGCGAGATTTGTGTTACGCGCTTTCACGTCCAGGCCGAGTTTGAGAGGATCCTCAAAAGGGGGAGGGGTAACCAGCACCAGGCGGCCGGTATAATCGGCGAGTTGCCTGAGGATGGTTGCGTAAGCTGCCCGGAAAACTGCAGAATTTTCCCCGTTGCCGGTTTCCAGAGACTCCATCTTGCCAAACCAGAGGAAGACGGTTCCAGCGGTAATGGCCGGTCGGCGATCAACTTCACCATAGCCAGGCTTGGTAGTGCTGAAGAAATTGCGCGGGCGTTGTTGCAGGTAAACGGTGTCCGCCGGCCAGGCCATGTTACGGAAATGCAGTTGATGTTCCGGATGGCCGGAGGCAAGCAGTGTCTCAACCCAGCCGTGACGGCTGCTTTCTGCCGCATTGGCTCCGCCGAGGATGACAATGGTCTGGTCCCCTGTGATCTGGAAGCCTTTGGCGAACGTCGGCACCGGCTTGGCTGGCCTGGCGAGCGGGCGCAGCAGCGCATGCACCGGCGTATTGAGGGTATTCAGATCGGCTCCCGGAGCAAAATGCCAAAGGTTTGCCAGTGAAATGGTTCCGGTTCCCAACTGCAGGAAGAGCTGTTCGGGTTTGCCCGCGATGCCTCCCGGAGCACCATGGTCCATGACGCGAACGGCAATGGTGTTCCTGCCGGGTTTCAGTAGCCCTGCAGGGACGGGGTAGTTGCGCACCGTGTAATGGTGGCCGGGATCCTCATAGCCCCCGACGCGTACACCGTTTACCCAGGTGACATCCATGTCGTCGATTTGGCCGAGGTGCAGGACTGCTGTGGACTTGGCCTGTTCGGTGGACAACTCGATGGTTTTACGAAACCACACCACGCCATCAAATTCCGGTAACCCGGCATTCTCAAAATGCCCGGGAACCTTCATGGTTTTCCACTTGGAGTGATTAAATTCCGGCTTGGCCCAGGCTTCATTCTGGGAGCCAGGGTCGGCAGCCGCGATCAATCTCGGCCAGTGGGAGGTGAGAGCAGGGATTGCTGTCTTTTGGACGGGTTTCGGGGCCACCTTCTTTTTCGGCAAGGCGGCGAGCAATTGCGCCTCGGTTTGCTTCTCGAGGGCAATCTTCGGGTTGTGGATGAGCTTGACCGGACGATAGAGCACGGTCTGGGCGGGACCGCCATGGACTTGGAATGATATTTGGCCCGAAAGTTCGCCCTTTGGGTCTTCCAGGGCCACGCACAACTTGCCGTTGATGGCGGTCCATATCCTGTGTCCGATGGCGAGGATCTCATACCGGTTCCACTCGCCGGGTTTCACCGCGCCGGCGGCGTTGTCATTCCAGTCTAGTTTTCCGCGCCCGTGCTCGTGGTACAATTTTCCCCACACGCCTGCCCCGACATCAGCCTGGTAACCGATGGCCTGACCTGCGGCATTGGCTTTTTTGGAACGAAACTGGATTCCCGCATTGCGGTTGTCCGGGGTCAGTTTCACATCGACAACCAGGTAGAAGTCCTGCACCTCGCCATCCGCCCAGATGAATTCATTCTTCGGCACCTTGACTGCGGAATGCCCCACGATAGCTCCGTCCTTGACTGACCAATACTTCATCTCGGCAGCCGACCAGCCAGTCAAGTCCTTGCCGTTGAAGAATGCTTCCGGTGATGCTGCACACAGCGAGCCTCCGGTCAGCACCATGACCATCAATGTTGCCATGAGAAGGTCAGGACTGTTCCGCTTCTTGTTGTTCCTCATTATGAATATTGACTCCTTCATCTTGCGATAAAGAAAGGAAAAAACGTTATTTCTGAGGTATCGCCCCGGCGGCCGTATCAAGAAAGGTGGAACTGGCGAGACCCGGGTTTCCGCCTTTTATGTTCTGCAGCATGATATAAATGGTCTTGGTACTGGGATCGACCCAGGTAATCGATCCCCCGGATCCGCCTTTCCCGAAGCTTCCCTTGGTCAGGGCGGCAGTCGGGCCCTGCGGTTCCACGGCCTCTTGGAAGGAAAGGGCATGGAAGTTTCCGGCACCGTGCCCGGCAGGCTTCACGTCACCGGTCTGCTTATGCGTCAATTCATGGACGGACTTCTCCGAGAGGTAGCGAACACCGCCGTATTCACCGCCGTTGAGCAGCATCTGGCACCAGGGGAACAGGTCCTCGGCGGTGCAGAAGAAGCCGCCATCCACCGCGAAATAGCTACCGCCGGTGCTCCCGGAGAAGTCACGCATTTTCTCCGCTTCCCACCTGCCTTTCTTGTGCTTGCTATGTTTGCGGACCGCCCGCTCCTCGGGCACGTCCTTGATGGTGAAGTAGGTGTTCTTCATGCCGAGAGGAACAAGGATTTGGGCTTTCAAAAACTCGGCGTATGGCATACCGGAATACTTTTCCACGAGATAAGCCGCGACATAGAGGCCCTCGCCGCCGTACATCCATTTTGTACCCGACTCCCACATCAGCGTATCCTTGGCGGCTTTGAGCACACGCTCCTTGATGGTTTTCGTGGCCCGGCTCCTGTTGGGATTCTTTGGGAGACCGTCCAAGTGGTTGAGCAAATTTCGAATGGTCAGTGGATGTTTAGCCGTTGCCGAGCTCTGCTTACCAGTCTTCACTTTCTGCCCCTTGAATTCCGGGATGTGTTTCTCCACCAGGTCATCGAGCTGCAGGTGTCCTTTATCGACCATCATCATGATGGCGACCGCGACGAAGGGCTTGGTAATCGAGGCGGCCCAAAAAACGTCGGTGGTCTCCAGCGGTTCCTTGTCCTTGATCCGCCAACCTACCGCATCGATGGACGCGATCTTCCCATTTCTGGCCACCAAGGTGACCATGCCGGTGCTCTGTCCGCGGTCGACAATTGCCTGAAGGTTTTCGGGGATCTGAGATAGCGCTTTCTCATCCATTCCGTGCTCTGTAGCCTCCGCATAGGAAGCAGCGAGAAGCAGGCCGAGGGCAAAAGGAATTCGTAATTTCATCATGGGCACTTTATCTTGCTGTCTCGTGGCTTCTGCTACGGGAGCCGCCGTGTTTTCTTACCGGATATGGACCAAGCCATCTTGATTTTCGGATTTATAAATGCCAAGGCCTTTTTTGTCATGATCGGTTATCAACCAGTAATGGCCGGAGTATGTCCGCTGCCTGACCTCCTCACCGGGTTTGATTTCATTATACTGCACCCGGTCACCGGAGGTGTTGATCCAGTAGATGAGGGCTTTTGCCTTGCTTTGGTTTCGGAAGGTCAAATGCACTGCCAGCCCATTGCCTCCGGATCGCACGTTTCCCTCGCGGGCTGGATCGATCACGGCCAGTTTTTTTACCCCGGGCTTTTTACTGGCGGTCGGTGCCGTTTTGCGGCCCAGGATCGGGGCGGGTTCACCACGCTTATTGGCTGCCTTGGCCTCAGCAACAGCCTTGGCCATGGGAAAATAGTTTGTGCGCCTTATCCGGTTATTGGGCAGCCGCTCGAAGGATTTTGGTGGTGTGGCTTTTCCTTCCGGCGTCTTTACCGGGGTATATTTCCTAAGCAGTGAGCGATGCAGTTCCAGTATGGCCTGGTGCTCGGGCAGATAGGCGAGGTTGTCGTGTTCCCCCTGATCCTTGCGGTGATCATACAATTCCTCAATTTTGGATCCCGGATCGAAGACATACCGCCAATGATCAGTGCGCACCCCGTGAATACGTCGATAGCTGGAAATGGCCGGCTGGATGCGTTTGCCTGCTTTCGGATCCTTCAGCAGGGCAACCAGGGATTCGCCTTCCAGTTGTTCGGGCAGTTCTGTGCCTGCCAGTTCCGCCAGTGTTGGATAGATGTCCAGCGTGCTGACCGGCCGGTCGCAGATACTGCCTGCCTTGGTGATTCCGGGGGCGACCACGAACATGGGGATCCGGGTCGACTCCTCCCAGCAGGTGAACTTTTCCCAGTTCTCCTTTTCTCCGATGTGCATGCCGTGATCGGACCAGAGAACGATAATGGTATCCTGGGCGCGACCGCTTTGCTGCAAGCCGTCCAGCAGGCGGCCGACCATGGCGTCGGCGAAGGTGATGCTCGCCAGGTATCCCCGCACTGCCTGCTTCCACTGGTCGTTTTGAGCGACCCATTGGTGCCAGCTTCGGCGGCCGTGGTCCCAGGTGTCGGCCAGATCGTCTTCCTTGTGTGCGGGAAGCTGCACCTTATCCAGGGGATACATGTCGAAATACTTGGCCGGTACCTCCCAGGGGATGTGTGGGCGAAAAATTCCGGCGGCGATGAAAAACGGCTTGTCACGCTTCTTCTTCATTTCGCTTACCGCCCATTCGACGACCTTGTAGTCACTCATGCCGCTATCGCCTTCGGCTACCGGCAGCCAGCCGAACAAATGGTTGCCCAGCGGACGGCGACCGAAGCAACTCGCCTCATGCGCCTGCACTTCCTTTGTGGGCGGTCGCACCTGGAAAGGAATCGGCTTGTGGGGCTCCGGGAAATAGGAGTCCCAGGTATCGGGATCGTTTTCGCTGCCGTTCCACCATTGCAGGGAGTGGTAGATCTTGCCGCCGCCCATGGAGCTATAGCCATGATTGCGGAAGTGCTGACTCAAGGTCACGACGTTGGCCAGTTTCGGGTTCTTGCGCCAGTTTGGGCCGGTTCCCTTGAAAACGTTCGCGGTGATACCCGAGGTGCTGGGCCGCACCCCGGTCATGACCGCGACCCGTGAGGAGTGACAGGCCGGGGATGCCGTATGGGCATTGCGAAAGGTTACGCCCATCTTTGCCAAGCGGTCCAGGTTCGGGGTGATTGCCTGCGGATGGCCGCCCAGTGGGCCGACCCAGTCATTCATGTCATCGATGGCAATAAACAAGACATTGGGCTTTTGGGCATCGGCTTGCGCGTTGAGGATAAACAGGGCGGTCAACAAGGCAAGGGCAGCGGGAATTCGTGTTGTCATCGGAAGTTTATCATTCAAGGTTTTGGTCATTATTCCTTCCGCCCGGGAGCCTTGTCCCGAAGATGCTTGATGCGAATGTTCCTGAATGCGGCGACACAGCCCTTGCCGTGATCCTGCAGGGCGATGAAGCCCTTCTTTCGGCTCATTTCCTTGTCGTGATCGATCACGGTGGCGAACATCACGCCGTTGACCTTGTGGACGATCTTCGGCCCCTGGGCGATGATTTCCATCGTGTTCCATTCGTGCTCCTTGAAGTGTGACTGCACTTTCTTGGGGTCCCGATCCTGCTTGACCGTCTTGGAACCGTCAGGAGCCAGGGTGACGACCTGTCCGGCGGTGGCCATCAGGTGGCGTTCCTTCCTCCTGGGATGATCCTTGGCGAGCAAAGAGTGGTGCCAGAGCCCCATCTTGTCCTGTGAGGCGACCTCGGCCTGGTAGCCGAAAACCTGCCATTTACCGAGGTCATCGCTACGCACCTGGACACCTGAGTTGCCTTTGTCCCAACGAAATTCCAGGCGCAGGATGAAATCGGCCGGCTGATCCTTGCGCCAGATCAGCCAGTTCTTCTCGGTTTGGTCGCCGATGGATTGAATGGCGCCGTCGACGACGGTCCACGCCTTCTCATCGCCTTCCCATCCACTGAGGTCCTTGCCGTTGAAGATCGGCTGGAAGCCGGGATCCTTTTGAGATCCGGATGGTGCGTTGAGGTTCAGCAACAGGGTGGCGAGGGCATTTTCCCTGGCTTTGCCGGAATGAAAGTCAAAGGCACGCATGAGACGGGGGTGATCGGACTCCGGCACCTTGGGGTCCAGAATCAACTTTGCCAGCAAACCGGCAGCTTCGGGTGAACGTGAACGCCAAATGATGTCGCGTCCCGCCGGGGTCTTCCAAGTATCTCCGGCCTCCTTGAGCCATGCGTTGAGGCAGGCCGTTTCATTTCCTTTTTCGCCGATACCGAGAGCCTCGAGATACCACCGGTCTTTGCCATCGTGTTGGAGGGCGAGCTTGGCCCACAGCCCGGCGACACCCGGGGCGGCTACGCGGTGCAGGGACACGGCGCATTCGCGACGAACCAGGGCGGACTTATCACTCACCAACCGGCGTACCAAGGGTTCGATGGGCATTCCATGGCGTCGGGCGATGCGCAGGGCGAGAGCCCGCAGGTTGTCATCCTCATTCTGCAATGCCATCTCAACGGCCTCCTCTGTGCCGTCCTTGATTGCGGCCAGGACCCACAGGGCGCGGGCACGGAAGCGCGGGTTATCATCATTTGCCATCTTGGCCAGGGCAGGGCGGGCGTTTTCCTGCATGGTTTGCAAGGCGGTCCATGCCTTGTAGCGAACAGACAGGTTCGGGTTTTGCAGCGCCTTGGCGGCACCGCCGGGTGTTTTGAAATCAAATTCAGGCAAGACGTAGGCATGGCCCGGGGGTGCCACCCGAAAGAGGCGACCCGCATCGTTGATGGTACGGTGGCAGCAGTCCACCGGATCGAACCAGTCCGCGATGATGAGCGAACCATCCGGAGCCACCGAGACGTCGGAGGGCCGATAGTTGCGATCTGTCTGGCTGTGAACCAGGTTGGTGATGCTCGCCTGATAGCCGGCACCAACCTGCTTGGTGGGAAATGCCCAGACCACGTTGCGCCCGGGCTCGGCATGGATCATTTGCCCGCGAAAGGGTTCAGGCAGCAGGTCGCCCTCATAGACGAGGATGCCGGTGGGTGCGCCCCGGCCGGTGATAAGTAAATTGGGTATCACGCCGGGATCATTCTGGTGCCACATTTGGCGCTGCATGGTGGCTTCCATGTTGGTGCGCTTGCTCTGGTATCCCCGTCCTGTCATTTCCTCCCGGTATCCGTAATTGCCGTATTCCATGACGAAGTTCACGCGGCAGGAGCTGGATCCATTGTCGTTGTCCGACTGCCACATGGAGCCGAAGGAATCGACCGTCACCTCCCAGTTGTTGCGGAAGTTATAGCCGAGCACCTCCACACGGCTGCCATCCATCTCGCAGCGAATGACCATGCCTTCCTGGTAAGGCTTGCGGCTGTTGTCCACGGGGTTGCCGAAAACGTCCTTCACCAGGGTGCCGTCTGCCCGCCACAGCCCGGCGTTATAGTTGCCGAAGTTAAAGTAGAGCCGCCCGTCAGGCCCAAACATGACGGCATGGATCGCGTGGTCGTGTTGACCATTTAGCGGGTTCAGGACCTTTCCCTTGAATAGCATTTTTTTTGTCTCCGCCTTGTCGTCGCCATCCGCGTCGTTAAGCAGGAGGATCCTGTCCGGGGCCGAGACAATGACCTTGTTGCCGAGCACACAGACCCCATGCACGCCGTCGATGTCGGGGTCCTGGTAAAACACCTTGGTCTTGTCGGCCCGGCCATCACCGGTGCTGTCCTCCAGGATCAATATACGGTCACCTTCCTTGCGGTCCTTCTTGCGGTAGTTAACCGCC
>JAAESJ010000309.1 GCA_024229495.1 Verrucomicrobiaceae bacterium
GCCATGAAAGGAAATGACGAAAGGAATGTCAGCCGCCTTTAGCATCTTCAGATACTTCACCGCCTTGTGTCCATAGTAGCAATGGACAAGGTCTGCACGGTGGGAATCGAGAAGATCCACTAAGTCATACGGATGATAGTATTCATTCTCACGACCCACACTGCCAATTGGCCGTGGAGGTGGCCAGCGTTTAACAATATGTTTATACCAAAAGCGCAAGAGAAAGTTGCCACGCAGTCTGGATCTGGTCTGCTTCTCCATTTTAACCAACTGCTCACATGGGAACATTTCAAGGTTGGCCACTTGCTCGGCGAACACCACATTACGGTGCTCCTGCAATCCGACAATTTGGCGATATAGGCTTTGCATCTCGGGCTTGAGGTAAGTCCCGCAAAGGCTGACAACCAAAGTGCGATTATCAGCGCCTGATTTACTGCTACTTGGCATGACTCAGCTCTATCGCCTCTCTGTAGACATCCTCAAGTTTTGCAACTTGCATCGAACGCTCAAAATTCTCATGCATTGCCATTGATGCACATCGCCCCATGGTCAACCAGACATCAGGAGAAGAAACAAGGGACATTATTGCATCCTGCACCCCAGCCACATCACGTTCGTCAGTGAGCAATCCCGTTGTTCCGTGGTCAACTGCCTCAGGGATTCCTCCATGAAGCGTAGCCACAACCGGCAACCCGGTAGACATTGCCTCAAGCATGGAGTTGGGTATCCCCTCCTGATTAAAATCCGCAGTCATTTGACTCGGGTGAAGAAATATGTGGCTCCGCAAATAAAGATCTCGCAGTTCTGCCTCACTAAGAAACCCCGTGAAATTAACAGCACCAGCAAGGCCTAATTGATCAGCAAGCGCCTTCATCGGCTCCAGAAGCGGCCCCTCACCCGCAATGGTATACTTAGCGTCAGGGTAATGGCTAACAAATCCCGCAAAAGCCTTCAAGGCAATATCGATCCCCTTCTTTTCAATAAGCCTACACGCCTGCACGATGTGCCACTTGCCACCACGAGGAACTTCACGGTCATGAAAGGGAAAATTTTCCAATGGAATTCCTGTGCGATTCATCCGAAAGCGCTCCTCAGGAAGACCAAGAGCAATCATTCCCTCCTTTAGTGAATTGGATCTGCCCATTGCAAGCGGAACAGTCCTTAACAGTTCTCTCAAACTTTCCAGATACCCGGACTGACCCTCTCGCGGTTGAATATCCATGCCATGAAATGAAACCACGGTCGGCTTCGGCCACCGCTTTATAAACGGAAGCAAATGAACCCCGGTATGCCCGAAATACACATGCATCAGATCAGCCTGACGGCGATCAAGAAGCCCCTGAAGCGCAGCGTATTCCCCTCTATAAACAATAGGCGGCTCGTTTTTAATATACTTAAGCCAGAACCGTCTAATGAAATTGCTTTTAACCGAACCTACGATCTCAACCTCCGGAAAAGGGAACTTGCAACTGTTCATCCTCTCCCTGCAAACCGCAAAGGTCTGAAAATCCTTTAATCCAGTCACCTGCCGATAAATGTGCATCATCTCCGGCTTGAGGAACGTAGTGCAATAACTTGCGACAGTGGACATGAATCAGACGATATAATAATATTGCAGGCTTATTATCAGCAAACTGGAGCTCCAACAATTTCCGACAACCTTTCTTTGAGCAATTCCATTCCATCCCCACACTGAGCAGAAACGGGGATGATCTCAGCCTTTGGAAACCTCATCTGCAGTTGCGCAAGTTGGGCTTCAGCCCCCTCAATATCCATTTTGTTTGCCACAACGACCCACGGGCGGGCGGCAAGCTCCTCATTGTATAAATTTATCTCCTTACGCAAAGTCTGGAGATCATCAACAGGGTCCCTGTCTTCGGTTGCCGCTATATCAACCACAAAAAGCAATAATCGACAGCGCATTATATGACGTAAAAAGTCATGTCCGAGGCCCACATTGGCATGCGCCCCCTCAATTAATCCAGGTATATCAGCTACCGTAGCCCTGGAAAATCCCTTGAATTCGACGACGCCTACAGATGGCTGAAGAGTAGTGAAAGGATAACTCGCCACTTTTGGTTTTGCTGCTGACACCGCGCCCAGCAATGTTGATTTGCCGGCATTGGGAAATCCCACCAATCCCGCGTCAGCTATCTTGCGCAACTCAAGAAAAAAATATCCAGATTCGCCGGTTGTGCCCGGGGTGAATTCCTGTGGTGCCTGGTTAGTTGGAGATTTGAAACTAACATTTCCTTTGCCGCCAATCCCGGCCTTTGCAATCACAAAAGTCTCGCCCTCTCCAGCGAGATCCGCAACCGGCTCAAGTTTTTCATCCTCGGCATCAACCTGCTGATCCTTGTCCGCAAGCCTGAAAACAATCGTTCCAGGAGGAACCTTCACCACTAGATCATTACCGGAGCGCCCTTTCTTTTGACGACCGGCACCATGCTCCCCATGCGGAGCGATAAGGCGAGACCTGTAGAATAGATCTGTCAGGTTATCTGTATCCATCGCCGCCTTAAGGATAACATCACCACCGTCACCGCCATCCCCGCCATCAGGCCCCCCCTTTGGCACATACTTCTCCCGGCGAAAATGGACGACACCATTTCCACCATCACCGGCTCGGGCGAAAACACGTATATGATCGACAAACTGGCGCTTTTTCAAGATCACCACTTCGAACGAAACAAGCCTTGGGTCAAGTCTCACTGCACAGAATGACCAGAGCGCATGCGGATTACATGCTAACCGCTTCATGGGCAGCAAGGCGGAGTTTTAATTAACCGACAATTCTTAAGGTGAAGGTTACTAAAATCCGCCCCTCCTTAAATACCAATATCAATTACCCCTTGCCGGCACCCTAGAAGCAGCTCCAGCCCTTTCATTCATTCATCATATCTAGCATCAACACTTTATTTATGGTTTTTATCTAAATCATGATAAATAATCGCAGCCGGGCGTTTTTATCCCGAATCGTTAGGGTATCTTGATTTTCTGCATTGTAGCATCTAGCATCTTTGATGCCTTGCTCCGCTAAAGCTATTCTTACTTTTCTGACGATCTCTTCAACTTCTCTCATTCTTCTTCATTCAGCGGAAGCTGGAAAATTACTGGACCTCTTTAAGAATGACCTTGAGCGAATACCAAGCTCTGAAAATCTGCTTCAACAGGAGAAGCAGTCTAAAGCTCAACTGGCAATCGCATTGTCGCGGGAATCCCAGGGCAACCCTCGCAAGGCGCTATCAATACATAAGGCGATTGTTCGTGATTACCCACTCTCATCATCAGCATCAACCAGCCAGTTCAAGTTAGGGGTCTTATACATGGCTCAAGAAAACCCCCCAAAGGCGTTCGATGCATTTCAATTATTCATCGAAAACTATACTGGAAACCCTGCATTTAGTGAGGCAATTCGTCATCAGTATGAAATAGCAAAGGCTGGCCAACATGGAACTTTCAAGAAAATGATCCTTGGCGTTATTCCCCGTAAAACGCAAACCTCTGACCTCCTCAAGTGGCACGGGAAAATTATCGGCAACGCTCCCCACTCTGACTATGCACCACTCTCTCAATTTGCAATCGCTGAAATTTATGAGTCAGAGGAGAAAACGGCGATGGCAATCGATGCCTACCAGGCTCTGGTGGACAATTACCCGAACCATCCAAAAGCATCCGAGGCTCAATTTCGAATTGGTGCCATCAGCACAAGCGAAATTAACAGGGGCAGCCAAGACCTCGGCAACATCATCTCTGCCCGTGACGCCATGGAAGATGTCATTGTCGCCTACCAGGACAGCAAACGAGCAGAACAAGCCCGCAAGGCACTGGCGCAATTCGACTTGATCGAAGCCGACAGGCTCTACGAAATTGGACGTTATTATGAAAAACAAATGCAGTATAAAAGCGCCATAGTCTACTATCATAAAGTCATCGCCTTTACTGGCTCTAGGCACGTTGCTGACGCCAAGCAAAGACACACGGACCTGCTGCTAATGATTAAAACGGCAAATAACGACCAATAAAATACCAACCCTGAAGAGCAACCACTCGCTAATAATTGATAACCAGACCTAACCGGACCTGACCCTGTGCACTGGTTAGCCTACTTTAATCCTCAATCCTGAAATCAGGCATCTTATAAATGATAAACCTATTCCGCCACAGCGCCACCTTTAGCCTAGCAGCGCTTATTCTCTTTAATAATGGCTGCGTTGGTTATCGGTTTGGTTCCATCAAACCCGCCAAACTTTCGCACATCAAATCGATTGCCATTCCCCCCTTCAAGAACAAAACCTTGAAGCAGAGAAGTCAGGTTCTTGTCGCCAACGAAGTCATTAAGAAAATTCAACAGGATGGCAGTTACGCGGTTGCCGACCTGGATTCCGCAGACGCCGTTTTGCACGGCGTTATCAAAAATGTAAGCAAGCGACAATTAAGATCCAGTCGCACAGACACACTCCGAACCCGGGAAATTCAAATCATTGTTGAGATTACCTATACCCTTAAGGAGTCGGGAACGGGAACCATACTCCATGAGGGACGTGTCGTCGGGCGCGCCGGAGCTTACCTAGACCCAAACTTTCAGCTGACTGAGCGTCAAGCCCTACAAATTGCCGCAAGGAACGCCGCAACCTCACTGGCTTTACGTCTTAGTGAGGGTTACTAGACCTGTTGATGGAACAGCCAAGAGGAATCCTGTCAATTGTTTCAACACCAATTGGCAACCTTGCAGACATCTCTGGGCGCGCCATTAATTGCCTGCAGGAGGCTGACCTAGTGGCCTGTGAAGACACTCGCCACAGCGGCTTACTGCTTCGAGCCCATGACATCACAACGCGTAGAGTAAGTCTACACCAGCATAACGAAGCTTCACGCTCTGCCCAACTTATGGAAATGCTTGGCGAGGGGAAAAATATCGCCTACATCTCGGACGCCGGAACACCTCTCATTTCAGACCCGGGAGCCCGGCTTGTCCACCTTGCCGCAAAGCACGACTTTGAAATTAAAGTTATACCGGGTCCCTGTTCCGTAACCTCTGCCCTCGCTGGCGCCGGATTTCCTGCTGACCGATTCTATTTCGGAGGATTTCTATCCACGAAAAAAGCAGCCCGCACTAAGGAAATTGAGCAGGCTCTTCAACTTGAAGTTACAAGCGTTTACTTTGATTCCCCTCACCGGATTGGCTCAACGTTAACGATTATTGCTGCCATTGAGCCCGCGCGCACACTGGTAATCGCCCGTGAGCTAACTAAAAAATTTGAAGAATTCAGAAGAGGCGACGCCCTATCCCTTTCCCAGCAATTCAATGACCGCCGAACCAAAGGCGAGATTGTACTAATTATTAGCGGGGCACGCATTCCTCGCTGGATGAGCATACCAGAACCTGCATAGAATCACACTTACACCGAGAAATGAAGACCCCAGTAAGGTTTCGCTCCAGCACCCAGATTCTGCTCGCATTCTTGCTTTGTGTAAATTTCTTGATCGCCCATACCCGTTCATTCAGCCAGTCGCCTTCAGGCTCTGCACGGAAAGCGATCGATTCTCTTCTT
The DNA here is from genome assembly GCA_024229495.1 of Verrucomicrobiaceae bacterium. Classification (GTDB taxonomy): domain Bacteria; phylum Verrucomicrobiota; class Verrucomicrobiia; order Verrucomicrobiales; family DEV007; genus CACIUL01. The sequence continues at coordinate 5,556 of JAAESJ010000309.1, forward strand.
TCCCCGGCAACGGGCAACGACGCCCTCAAAAGCAGCTGCAAGAGAATAAGCGCTGCGCTTTCGGAGTATGTCCAGGCATACAAAACCTCTGCATGGGACAAGGGAGCTATACCGTCATCGCTCGATGATATGCCAAAACTTGAGTCTAGAATCAAGCAACTGGACGGCGCTGAAACCATTGAACTCTTCATTCGACACACAATCGAATACCTTATCCGCTATCCCGAATCCTCTTCATTCGCACAGCGCCTCTGGAAGCTTTCTGCTATCACGGAATTAACTGAGCGAAAAAATAAGTCCAACATATTACGTAAACCGCTCTTTCCAGCACTGCTCAATGCGTGCTCAATGCTCCCACCGGACAACCCTTTTAATCTTGAGGCAAAATTCCTTGAAGCAAGGCATTACCGTCATCTCGGACTGCACAGAAATGAAGAGTCTTTGTTCCGTGACTTATTACAGAGACCAAGACTTTCACGGGAAGCCAGATACACCATAAATAAACTCCTCGGTGATTTCCTCGAGTCACGAAGCCGGTTTAGCGATGCAATCGATGTATATATCAAATCCAGCAGTGAGCTCGAAGGGTTGCCACAATCAATTGACATGAAATTACGGGCATCCCTGCTCCACCTGGAAAACGGAAACAGGAATGATGCACTAATTCATATTCGTGCCCTAGCCTCCACTCCTCCGGAATTGTTGAAATTAACGGCTGCTCCTGCCCTGGCGGAAACATTGATTAGGTTATCCGGGAATGATGAAGCGCTGAAAAGCTACTGGGACCGCTCTGATCGATGGTGGAAAAAATGGACGACGCTGAGAAAAGAACTCGGTCATAGCCGTCCTAATGACGAAAAACGTCTTCCGGACCTCCTCGAAATCAGCGGAATCGAGAAGAAAATTGCCGCAACTGTTGCTTCTAACAATGACGAGGAGTTCCACAACTTGCTCGACCTGCTAATGCATGCACTACGCTGGTGCCCAAGTGTCATTAACCAAGCAGGCCCCTCACTTTGCTTCTTTGCAACACGAGTTAATCCAGATCATCAACGTCAAATCTGCGAGTTTACCATTAACCTCTGTAAAGATTTCACACCAAAAGGTAGTGCTTCATGGCGATCTTCGATCCTCTACCAAACCATCTGTTATTCTGACACCGACCAAAATGACGCTGCCGTTGCACTGATCCAAACCTTCCGGGCCTCTGACTCACTCAATGACGCCTTAAGCGAGACTATTACAAGACTATGGGCTCACCTCGCAATTGCCGGTCATACCGAAACGAGGGGACCGCGCAAGGCACTGGAGGAGACGCTTCAAGGCCCTGTTCCGGCCTTCAACCGCCCTCAGAGTGTCCTTTATCTTGCCCGTTTATACCGCCTTCTAAAACTCGAGGAAGAAGAGAAATTATTGCTCAAACGCGAGCTGACACATGCTGACGTGCAGAACGACAAAGCGGGATCCGCTCTCCTCACAAGTCGTTACAATGAACTCACCCAGGACAAAGCAGCAAATTCGGAACTGGCATCAGCGGCAACTCAATGGAGCAACCATCACGCTCCCTCATGGCTGGAATTTACGCTTCCTGAAGGCCTCAATGACCCACGTCTAAAGGCAACCACGTTATCAAATGCCCTAGTCAATCCGACCACGGCAAAAATTAGCAGTGATGAAGCAGTCAAACTCCAAATCCTTGTTGCCAAGGACGAGGATACAGAATTCAACCTTCGCATAAGGGCTTTCTATGCAGCATTCGCAACTTTATATAGTGGTAGCCCTACGCATTCGGCCTCACGGAAAATGTTAAGAGACATTCTCCGCGACGATAGATTCCCGGAACAACTTCAGCAGGTCGTCCTAGCTTACTCCTTGGAAGAAGCGCTCTCACGTCACCGCAAGCGTGACATCACCAGCGCAATAACCCATCCGGTATTCACCAAAAGCAATGATCGCATGAAATTAACCCGGGAAGCCTATCTACGCTTTTCCAACACCGACTTGGTGTCCCGGCAAGAACTAGAAGATTGTGTTGTAGCCCTGACTTCAAAATCAGTTACCCAATCCAGCCTCACCGTAATCACAGCCGTGTTTGAGTGTCTGCTTGGCATTGGTGAACGAGAGGCTGCGCAGAAAATCGCCAACGGAATGGCTTCATGGAAAATAGATCAAACTTTATTAGCCGGGCGTGATGCCCTTCAAACTGCGTTCAAGAGTAGTGTAACGCGAGCCGGAGGAACCATTCCTTTCTCTCGTGAAATGAGCCACACCCTCCGCAAAAACCTTAACGGCCAAGATCCGGATGAAATTACTAACCCATCCGATTACAGGAAGGAAATTGACCTGAAGCGACTCCCTGAAAAACAAGCCTATGCCCTGCTTCTTCGCAGAGCCACCGCTGAGCACACCTTGGAAAATGCCCCTGGCTTCTGGACTGACCTTGCAGAACTGATGCCGCGTAACGAAGAGCAGGTGGAGTTCTCATTCCTCCTAGTGAAACTGCTTCTCACCAGCAACATATCAGATCTTGAGAAATCCTATGCAATCTTCTCCACCCCCTCAATAATCGACACTGACAACCCGGCACTCCTTAAGCGCCTGCTTGAACTCTTTGAACGGCATCGTGATGCTTCAGGGGAACCCAACAGCAATGCCGCAATGCGCATTGTCGAGACGCAATCCAGAGATCTCCGGCAGGGCATCCCTATAAATCTGGATCTTGCGTGGAAAGACCTCGAGCACCCCGCACTAAATCGAATCCTCACTTCAAATAAACTCAGTCAATTAATGGCACACCGTGAACAGGACGAACTCCGAAAACTGCTCAAGGAAATTCCTGAGGAAGAACTTTTCTCTAATTCACTCATCGATATCAGTTGGCCGGCCCTTATTATGGCTGACATGCAGGGAAAAGCCGAACAGGCTGAAGATATCGTCATCGGCCTTATCCCCTCCCTCGTTGCAAGCGGCGCCAGAAATCTCGACTTCCACTCTATCCGCCTCGTATATGCTGCAGCCAAGAGGTTAAAATCGCCTGACATTATACCGAACGGCTGGCTTGGTTATCTCGACCAACAAATTAAGAGCGAACGTGATCGCTACAGCCTAAGGATTATTGACGCAGAATTTCGGGAGGACTGGAAAAGCCTGCTGGAGTGGTCCACGAAGGCAGTTACCGAATACCCCACTTACTACAACTATTACAGGCCTCATGGAATCGCACTTACAAAGCTTGGTCGGAAAGCCGAAGCTATCAGATCACTGGAAATCTACACAAAATACAGCCACGACGAGATCCATTGGCATGACGCCACACAGCTACTGGAAAAAATAAGAAACTAACACCAGTGACTTCTGGTGATTGATAGGCGTGAAATTCTCAATTCGAAGGATTCTTACTTTCCTCACCGCTCTCCTCTTTATCGGCTATATAACCCTATCCGCTATAGCCTTCCTGTTCGCAGAACAGATCATCTTCCCTTACCGTGACAGCAGTTACGGGCCAACTCTCCCGGGGTTAACCATCCATACCGCTGAAGACGGGACACCTGTTGCCTCCCGGTATTGGGAAGCACCTTCAGCGCGCCACCTTGTATTACTCTTTCACGGCAATTACGAGGACATCGGACAACTGAATCTGATCGCCAACCACATAATCCATCTAGGCTATTCTGTAATATCCATGGATTACCGTGGGTATGGGCTGTCAGGAGGAAATCCAACGGAAAAAAACTGCTACTCAGATGCACGCCTGATACTTAATCACGCTCGAAGCCTGGGATTTGTTGATTCAACCATCATTCTGTGGGGACGCTCGGTTGGCAGTGGTCCCGCAACACAACTCGCACTCGAGATTAACGCTGGCGCTTTGGTGCTTGAGAGCCCTTTTACATCTGCATTTCGGACATTCACACAACTCCCGTTACTGCCTTTCGACAAATTCAATAACCTTGCAAAAATCGACAAGGTTAGCTGCCCGCTTTTTATCATGCATGGAGCAAATGATAAAACCATACCATCATGGCACAGTGCAAAACTTCATGCACAGCACATTCACCCAAAAGTCATGCACCTCGTTGATAATGCAGGGCATAATGACCTGTGGACAAAGGACCTAAGGCCGGCACTACTGAAGCTCAAGCGCATGGTTGACCGCTACGCCTCATTGCCAAGCCCTTCCCCTGGCACCAGGTAGTTTTGAACGTAATCCCTGACAGCATCCTCCAAACTCGACACCTCCGCTTTATAACCAGCATCCCGCAACCTGGAGATATTGGCGCATGTATGGTATTGATATTTCTCTCTAAGCTCATCGGGCATCTCAATGAAATCGATATGAGCTTCCCTACCCAGGGCGGAAAATATAGCCATAACCAAGTCCACCCATGTGCGGGCTAATCCTGATCCAATATTAAACAATCCCCCTGCAATCGGCAAGCCGGCTAAATGCAGGGTCATATCAACAGCATCCTTAACATATAAAAAATCTCGCTCCTGATGTCCGTCAGCATAGTCCTGATGGTAACTCTTGAATAAATTGACCCTTCCGGTTTCCAGAATCTGGTAGAACGCCTTGTTCACGACACTGCGCATTTTGCCTTTATGCCCCTCGTTAGGGCCAAAAACATTGAAGTATTTGAGACCAATTATACTTCTATTCATTCCGTTGCGTTGAGCATAGCAGTCAAAGAGATGCTTCGAGTAAGCATACATGTTCAGCGGGCGATAACGGGAGAGGTCATTCTCACTATCATCCATTCCTCTCTCCCCATCGCCGTAGGTGGCCGCGGAGGAAGCGTAGATGAATCTGGCATGCGCCTGCAACGCCCAATTAGCAAGCGCCTTTGTGTATTCGAAGTTGTTTGCGAGGAGGTAACCCGCATCCGTCTCTGTTGTGTCAGAGCAGGCACCAAGATGAAACACTGAGCTTACTTCCCCAAGATAATCTGATTTACGTGAAACTCCTTCCAGCAAATCATCAGCATCAATATAATCACTAATCTGCAAAGGAACCAGATTTGCCCACCTTTCATCATCCTCAAGCCGGTCACAAATGATGACATTATCATAGCCCTTGTTGTTCAATGCCCAAACAAGCGCGCTTCCAATAAAACCGGCTCCCCCGGTCACCAAAATCTTTCCTTTAGCAGACAGTGCCATAGATAAAACGTTAGTCGCCCCCAGAGCGCCCAACGTCAAGTCTGCACCACCAAATCATTGCCTTTATCTACTAGGCAAGTTGACATTTAATGTAAACTCTCAAAAGCTAACAAATAAACAGCTAGAAACTTAATGAAAACCCTCACTCTTATCGTGCTCGCCTTCACCTCCGGCTTTCTCTTCGCCGACGGCTTCAAGGCTCCCATAAACGACCTTCAGATTAAGTCCACCTTCGAGAAGCAACTTGGGAACCTGCGCGACGGCGGCAAACTTGTAGCAGCAGAAAAATTGGCATCTCAACTCAAGGAGCAAAACCAGTCGCACTTGAAGTTTCCCTTGATAATGAAGACCCGCCCCGTTTCAACATCCATCTATGAGCAAAACAAGAAGGGAATACTTTGCTTCGGCAACATCTATAAGTGTGACCGTTGTGACAAATGGCACAGTAATATTGCCGGAGGCTTTGTAATCTCAAAGGAGGGACTCGCCGTAACCAACTACCACGTAATGGAAAGCAATAATGCCGGCGCATTTGGAGGGATGACCATTGACGGCAAGCTATACCCGGTAACCGCAGTCGTTGCTTCATCCAAAAAAAATGATCTGGCCATCGTCCAACTTCAGGGAGAGAACTTTCATCCACTGGCCATCTCCGAAGGCGGCGCTGTCGGTGCCGATGTCACCGTAATCAGCCATCCTGAGGGGCGCTTCTTCAGTGTCTCGCGCGGCATCATCGCTCGATACTACAAGGAAAGGTCAGGCGATCATCGAGGATCTTCCCGAATGGCAATCACCGCTGATTACGCAAAAGGCTCAAGTGGTTCTCCTGTGTTCAACCAAAACGGAGACGTCGTCGGGGTTGTCTCAACTACACGCTCAATCTATTACAACAAAAAAGAAGGCATTGAGAGGAACCTGCAAATGGTCATCAAGTCCTGCATCCCTTCAGGCTCGATCCTGCAGCTGCTTAAATCAGGCAAGAAAGAGAATTAAGCGGGCGCTCCGCCCCTCATCATGATAAGCCAAATATAGGCAAAATAGCCGAAGAGCATCAATGCTCCCTCTATACGTGTCAGTTTTTTGCCGACAGCCATCAGCACTAGGCCGAGAAGAGCGGTCCCAAGCATTACTGATAAATCAATGGCTGAGATATTAGGCACCTGCATTGGTGCAACCAGAGTCGTGATGCCAAGGATCGCCAAAATATTGAAGATCGATGAGCCTACTGCATTTCCCGCAATAATGTCGCCCTGCCTCTTAATGCACGCAACAACAGAGGTGGCCAACTCCGGGAGAGAGGTTCCAAAGGCAAGAATCGAAAGACCAATAATTGCCTTTGATACACCAAGATCTTCAGCAAGACCTACTCCGCCGCGTTGAAAAAATTCAGCGCCGGCAACCAGCCCAAGCACACCCCCAATGATCAGCACCAGGCTCCTTGACGAGGTGATTGGTGTGGTTGCATGCTCCAGATCAACCTGTGACTCTTTCACCGATTCATCTCGCGAAGCCACTCTTAAGCTCGACCATACATAAAACAGGATTCCAGCCGTTAATCCTACGCCTTCGAGAAGATTAAGCTGACCATCGGAAAGCATAAGACAGAGAAGAAGCGATGTTAGAATGAGAATCGGCATCTCTCGACGGAGAACTTGTTTTTTAATTGTCATCGGCCTGATTAAAGCGCTCAAGCCAAGTATAAGGAGGATATTACATATGTTTGAGCCCACCACGTTTCCCACTGCGGCATTAGGGCTGCCTGTGCCATTCAGTCGCAAGCAGACAACAAGCTCAGGAGCACTCGTGCCAAACGCGACTACCGTCAACCCAACAACCAACGGCGTTAGTCCCAACCGAAACGCTAACCTGCAACTTCCTCCAACCAGCCAATCCGCCCCAAAGTAAAGGAAGGCTATGCCAATAATAATAAAGAGCAGATTCGCTAACATTAATCTATCAGTAAGGGAGAGTTACCCCTAACATTTGATTGTCGTTTTGCCACCCCCAATTAATATCCAATGACAGGACGAAATACATTTCACCATCTCATGTTCAGCGCCATTCGTGCTTAGGATAGCGTCCCTTTAGCTGCTTGCGTATTTCAGGATAACTGTTCTTCCAGAACCCGGCCATGTCACTGGTCCGCTGGACGGGACGTTGATTGGGGCCAAGGATCTCAACGAGGACGGGAATTTCACCTCCGCCGACAACGGGCGCCTGTTTCACGCCATAAAGTTTCTGCAGAACGATTGAAATCTTTGGCTCTCCATCAAGGTAAGTCACTTTAATATCTAAGCCGTTATCTAATCTAATACGCTCAGGGGCAAGCATCTCGACCGCCGAAGAATGCTCGGCAGAGAGCCAGTTCCTCAATGCCGGCCAGACAGGACGATCCTTAATCTGCTTATAACTCACAGCCCCGTGGCAAGCATCAGCAACAACAAGCCGAAAACTCTCATCATCGAACTGAGGAAGACCAAGTTCAGGGAAATGTAACCTTACGCACGACACCCTCGCAATCCAGGACCTGCACCGGCCATTCCATCCCTTAAGAATGAGGCGACCGGAGACAACCTCCCCCGCCAACGCGTCAGCAGCTTGATCAAGTGGAGGATGACCTGCTGACTTTGAATACAACACCAAATCGCGGAAGCGCATCCCCGTTTCATTCATCACTCTCCTGGTTAGGATATCATATCGACAGCGACTAAATTCCTTCATGTCTAGAGGGAACAACTCTCTCAACCATGCAACTTCCACTCCTGTAACCTTGCCAAGCATCACATTAACCTCTTTCCCTTCAATTTCAGTCATTTCAGAAGCAACAACTATCTCACTTCCTCCTGATAGGCTGCCTCTGCCGATCCTTGCACGCCTACCCCCGACAACATTACAAGACAGGGTGCCCTCAGACATCCTCTTGGCGACATTGTCGGAGAAACCGGCAAGCACCACCTTGGCCAATTGTTCGGGAACAATGTCACTTTCGATAATCTCCGGATCAGTTCCACCACCTGTCCCAGCCCCCAAAAGGCTTTTCATTACATTGCCAACATCACGGGCCACCGAAGCCTTGATTCCATAAGCATCACATCTCTCACTATTAAATCCCGACCGATGCGCAAACAGCCAAGCCCTTAACAGCGGCATGAAATCGGAAGTATCCCCATTGCCGGCAAACTCAGACACGGCGCCTCCCCCCCTCCCTGCAAACAATTCCCTTTCCTGACACAGAGCAACACAAAGGGCGGCCACTCGAAGACAGTCCCGCTCGCCCGCCTCTACCAACATGCGTGAGAATCTTGGATGCGCCGGATACGCAACCATCTTATGCCCAATCTTGGTAAGACCGGCATGTTCACTCTCGATCGCACCGAGGTTCATCAGTAATTTATTGGCCCTCTGAAGGGAATCCGACTCCGGCGCATCCAGCCACCGCATGCCTGAGACATCCTCAACCCCTGCCGCCTTTAGGGCCAACAGGGTTTCCGAAAGGTCGAGACGGCGCACCTCTGGGGCAATCCTTACCGGTCGCGCACAATGATCTCTCTCTGTCCAAAGACGAATACATACACCTGATGATGTTCTACCTGCGCGCCCGGCACGCTGATCCGCAGAGCTTTGTGAAATCTTTTCTATCCTTAAAGTGTTTATACCTCTTCTCGCATCAAAGGAAGAAACCCTTGCCAGCCCGCTATCAATCACGACCTTGATCCCCTCAATTGTCAGCGACGTCTCAGCAACATTCGTGGCAACGACAATCTTTGGCGACTTTCCCGGCATCAAAGCCGCATCCTGATCCTTGGCTGGCAACTGGCCATAGAGTGGGCGAAGCGCAAACCCCTTTAATTCAGACACCCTCTTAATTGCATCGATGGTTCTGCGAATTTCATACGCCCCAGGCATGAATACGAGAACATCACCCTGCAAGTTCTTTCCTTTTAGCTCTTCCCGCAACGCGGAAGCAACGCCATCCCAAACATCCACCCCCGATAACCTTCCCGCCTTTGAATACTTTACCTCAACTGGGAAAGTCCTGCCCGATGAGCGAACCAGTCGGCAAGGTTTCAGATGGCTCTCTAACTCCATACAATCAAGAGTCGCAGACATCACGACAATCTTCAGGTCAGGACGAGCTGCCTCCTGGAGTGACATTGCCATAGCCAACGTCACGTCCCCTTGAAGATGCCGTTCATGAAACTCATCAAAGACAATAGTCCCAACACCAGAAAGGCTTGGATCATCGAGCAACTGGCGCAACAAAACCCCCTCCGTGACGTAACAGATACGCGTGTTATGGCTGACCACGCGATCAAAGCGAACCTGATAGCCGATCTCATCACCAACTCTGCCACCTCTTTCTCCAGCAACGCGCTTAGCTAGCATCCTTGCTGCAATCCTGCGTGGTTGCAACACAACAACCTGACCATTTCCAGTTACGCCATTATCAAGCAACATCTGGGGCACCTGAGTAGACTTACCGGAACCCGTCGGCGCCTCAAGAACCAACCGCGACCCAGTATCACCGCTCATTGCCGTGATTATATCCTCCCTCACTTCGTGAATAGGCAATGAATCGCTTTTCATCTGTTTCACATAAACACCGCACAGAAGATTTGCAGTATCATTTCCCGCCAATGAAGGCAAAAACCACTATTGAAACTTTCTTTTGCGAAGCGCTTTAAATCCAACTAACATTAAGTAGGTATTTTTAATGAAAACAGATATGAGCTTACAGCTACTAGCATTCCTTGGAGGACAAGAGATTATTATCCTCCTTTTGATCGTCGTTTTCCTATTTGGAGCAAAAAAACTCCCTAAACTTGCACGCGGCCTCGGCCAAGCACAGGGAGAGTTCAAAAAAGCCCGCAATGAGATGAAGAGCGAAACAGAGGATTCCACAGAGGACTCTGCAGAAGACTCCTCCGGGAAATCCTGACCTGTTCTGAGAAGCACCCCTGAAAATTGTGATAATGAGCGCTAATATACTCGCATTTGGCATGCCCGGAGGCCCCGAGATGATACTCATCTTCATCCTTGTCCTTTTACTTTTTGGCGCCAAAAAACTGCCGCAACTGGCACGCGGTATCGGCAAAAGCGCCGGAGAATTCAAGAAGGCCAAAGATGAATTCGAGCACCAGATAAAATCTGCAGCTGATGATGCAGAGCACGTTGCCATTGAAGCCGGCAAGAGTGAGGAACCCCGCAAAGAATCCTCAAACCTTGAATCTTCAGACTCCGCTCAGGATTCCGATACAGACAGCCAATCCTAAAGGCCAGAATCCCGCATCAAGGATAACCCCTTTAATCTCGAGTCGAACCCAATTAGACGGCACAGGAGAACCCCTAAGCAGGAGGGATAGTAATATCCGCTGCCGGTAATTGTGATATTTCTCTTGAGCCGTGTTTTCGCGACAGACATCATATGAAGCATATGACGTCAAGATCGCTTGTACCCCTCTTAGTTTTACTCCTCGCCTTCATCGTTACAGCGAGATCAGCAGAAGAATTCAGCTTCATCTCTTACAACCTCAAGAATTACTTGAAGATGGATCGCCGGATTAACGGCAAACTTCATAAGCAAGCCGGGAAACCCGAACAGGAAATATTGCCACTTATTCATATTATTGCCTCATCAAAACCTGACGTCATCGGTGTATCGGAAATGGGTGACCTGGATGACTTCACTGACTTCAAGTCCAGATTGGCCAAAGCCGGACTTACTTACCCTCATAGCGAGCTAACCTTAGCCGCAGATCCCGTTAGGCACGTTGGCCTTTTGAGCCGATTCCCGATCACGGCAAGCAACTCTCAAACCACGCTGACCTACAAGATCGGCAAGCAAGAGCTCCCACTTCAAAGAGGAATACTCGATGTAACAATCCAACCAGCAAAAGACTACAGATTACGCCTGCTCGGAATTCATCTCAAATCCAAGCGTGAAGTAGCCGAAGCAGACCAAGCGTTAATGAGAAGAAACGAGGCGGAATTGCTTCGCGCACATATCGATAGGATCATCAAACAATCACCCGAGATTAATTTGCTTGTTTTTGGTGATTTTAACGAAACCCGGAACGAACTCCCAATCAAGGTAATACGCGGTCGTTACGGAAGTGTTGGAGCACTTACAGATATACAGATTAGTGACGATCGCGGTGAGCGCTGGACCTACTACTGGAGGTATGCTGATCAATACTCAAGGTTCGACTTTATCTTTGCAAGTAAGGGACTTCTTCCCGAAATCAACGTCGAGAAATCATATATCCCCACGAATCCCAACTGGTTCCTAGCCAGCGATCATCGAGCCTTGGTTATTAAAATGTCGGCCGAAGATCGGTAGTTAAATGGCACTTTACGCGGTAAAACAGGCATTTGTCCTGCTTGGCATCTCGGCTCACCTCATCCCATCCCTTTGTTTCTTAAGGGATAATTGCCTATAAATCTCCATATTTGTAAATACCATAAAATTTATGTTTACATTAATTATAGTTATTATTATATTTCTCTATAATTAAGATATGGAAACCTGTATCAAAACTCCAAAGGGAGAGCGCTCACTGACATCAGCGAGCTTTGAAAGTTTGTTCTCAAACTCCCCCACGGCAATGATTGTCGAAAGCAAGGATGGCGTCGTCATGGATATCAATGCCAGCGCGTGCGGGTTATTTGGAACAAGTCGTGAAGAAATTATTGGCCGCCAATCAAACGAAATCCTCCGTGAAGATACGCAGTCAGCGCAATTAACCGAAGGCGAACAACGATCCGGGTCCCTAATCTCAAAAGATGGATCCACAATACAGGTTTCCATGCACAGTTCACCTGTCGAGACCTCGAAAGAAACAGCCTCCTTGGTGTCGATCTGGCAACACTCGCAACGACATTCATGGACTGATGGCACTGAACCACATGGCGAAGATCGGGACAGCATCCAGCGAGCATCGCAACACATTGCAAACGTAATATCAGACAGCCTTACGCCCATTCAGGGGTTTGTCTCACTGGCGCAAGCCGATCTAAGGCAGGGACGCATCCAACGCGATCATCTGCAGCAAATAGCTAGCGCCGCTGATCGCGGAGCGAATTTTGCACGCGACCTCTTCGCCTTTAGTAAAGTCCAGCAGGAAGAAGTCGAATTGGCATCGCCTAGAGAACTTATCAAAGGCTTACAGCAGGAACTCACTCTGATTGCCGGAGATTCAATCACGGTGAGCTTCAACACCTCCCAGGAAACTCCCGACATCAGGATTTCTCCCGCTGACTTTCGCACCATAATGCATCATGCGATTCGTAATGCCGCGGCTAATGCCAGAAAGGACCGATGCATTGAAATAACCTGCTCGACAGGAAACACCCGCGGCACCTCAAGTCACACAACACATTCGCCGACAGCAGTAATCACGATTAGTGATAATGCGCCACACCTAAGTTTAGACAGCTCCACGAACGCGTTCTCCCCTTTCTTCAGCCTTCCGGAAAGAGAGGATCCTCATGGCTTGCGACTCCCAACCGTCAAGCATCTGATGGATAACCATGGAGGCTCAATCCATTTACAATCAACTCCACAGGACGGAACGTCACTCAGGCTCTCTTTCCCGCAGGCTCACAACTGAACAACGGGAAAATATACATCTGCGGACGCAGATGAAGCCATCACTCCATCTTTTTCGCCCACGACTCATCTTGGGAAAGATTCAAAGAACGCGACTCTGCAGAGCCGCAAAAAGGAAAAGACAATCCTCATCGTTGAAGATGAGAGCAGTGTCAGGGAAACCGTAAGCCACAACCTCAGCTATTTGGGTTACACGGTTCTTGAAGCCTGCAACGGCGAAGAGGCACTTGCCATATGTAGGAATTACAAACACAAGTTAGATCTCATTTTCACCGATGTGGTGATGCCTCGCTTAAGCGGTCCCTCCATGATCTCAATGTTGCAAAAGGAAAACATTAGGCCCCCCGTCCTTTACACAACGGGTTACGCTGATGCACCAGGGTTGAGGAAAACTGACCCCGTTCTCATCAAGCCATATACCACAAAGTCCCTGGCCGCACGCATCCGCGAAATCTTTGCCACCGCCTAAGCGCGATTGGCTCTAACTAGCCAGTAATCATAGGGCACCCCTCCCTGTGACCTATGCCCCTGCTTCTTGTCCGGCCCCTTTGTGCCCAAGTATTTTTACCGTCCTATTGAGTTGCTCAAACTCAATAGGTTTCTTGATTACAGTGACCGGACCACTTGCAAGAATCTTGCTCAGTATTTCACTGTCAGGATAACCTGTAATAATAACAATCGGCAAATCGGGATGCAGATCCTTGAGTTTGGCATACAGCTCATCACCGGGAATATCCGGAAGCTTGAGATCTAGAAACACGAGATCAAACCCCTGTTTTTCAGCATGGGCAATAGCCTCCGCCCCCGAACCGACGACGATCCTGCCAAACCCGGCCTTCTTCAGGAATTGTTTAAAGAGCGTCTGCAGAGCAGGGTCATCATCCACAACGAGCACAGTGGGTTGCCCCCCCTCGTCCTTCTTGAGAATTTCTGTATCAAGAAGGCTGCGCTTGATCCTCCATCGTCCACCAATCTGGATAGCCGGTAATTGCCCACGTTGAACAAGATAGTAAACTGTAGGCAACGGAATACGCAGGTATTCTGCTGTTTCTTTTACCGTCATTAACTCGGGAACTTCTTCTTCAGCCATTACTTGGGACGTTTTACTAGGGATCGTTGGAATTGTGGTGAGAACCTTGTGTCGTTATTCGGCTTGATTCATTTCAATTGAATCATTTGTGGTACACTTGCCAAATTCACTAATTCTAAAAATTATAGAAACCGCAATGGCATCGCAAGCCTTTTTCTATATATTTTATCACCATTGTTCGATTTTCCGGTAAATAAGACGCCTTTCCAACAATTTGTGGCATCTAGGTTGGAATTAGAGGGATTGAAAGAGCGGCAGGCAATCTTTTTTTTATCAATGATCACCGAGCATTAACCTTTTTATTTCCATAGAAAGAAATTGCCCCAGAGAAGATCACACCTTCATTCCCGCCATGAACGGAAAGCACGTCAAACTTTACATCCCAGGTCCAATTGAAGTCTCGAAGGAAACCTTCAGGGCGATGAGCGCACCAATGATCGGGCATCGGAGCAGCGACTTTGCCGACCTTTACCAGCAAGCACATCCTCACCTACAATCGCTCTTCGGTACAAAGCGCCCTGTATACCTCAGCACCTCATCCGCCTGGGGAGTCATGGAGGCATCAATAAGAAACCTAACCGCGAAGAAAGTGCTCAATTGCTGCGGCGGGGCATTTTCAGACAAGTGGCTGGACGTATCTTTACGATGTGGCAAAAGCGCTGAAGCCCTTCAGGTTGACTGGGGGCGCCCTATCGATCCCGTCGCGCTTGAGGAAAAGATCTCCACCGGTGAATTTGACGTTGTGACAGTGGTTCACAATGAAACCTCAACCGGAGTGCAGAATCCGCTTACTGAAATCGCAGGCGTCCTCAAAAAATTTCCAGAAGTCCTCCTGGTTGTAGATACTGTCTCCTCATTTTCCGCAGTCCCTTTATGCGTTGATGAACTAGAGATAGACGTACTTTTGACAGGCAGCCAAAAGGCACTTGCCCTTCCGCCTGGACTTTCCCTTTTTACAGTTTCGGAGAAGGCTCTCGCAAGAGCAGCAGAAATCAAGGACCGCGGTTACTATTTTGATTTCCTCGAATTTGAAAAAAACGCGCAGAAATTCATGACGCCCAGCACGCCTTGTATCTCCCTCATCCATGGATTGGTATGGAAGCTCAAGCAGATTCATGACGAAGGCCCAATCGAACGCTTCAGCCGTCATGAAAAGCTAAATTCCATGGTTCATCAATGGGTCGAATCCCATGGTTTTGAACACTTTGCCCCGGATGGCTTTAGATCAAAGACCCTGACCTGTGTCTCCAACAATCTCGACATTGACATACCAGCTTGGATAAGTGAAATGCGCAAAAGACACTCTCTGATTATTAACGGCGGATACGGCAAGATCAAAGGAAAGACATTTCGCATTTCCAACATGGGAGATGAAACGGAAGAATCAATCAGTGCAATGCTCAATGCTCTCAGCGACACCTTGCCCTAAACCGATTGGGCGAAATCGTGAACCTGCTCCCAACTTTTTTCTAGTAGATTGGGTGACTGACAACGTCATCACCTTGGCGCAAAGAGAGCCCTTGGGGAATTTTAGCACCGTCAATATCAGCAATTGATTTGCCCTCATCGATCACTTTAGTGATTTCAATTTCCCCGACAATGAACTTGTCACGACGTATATTGAACCTTACTCCCGACTCAATACCCTGGGCCGATCCGGCATTAATGATTACGAAGCCCTTTCCGGGATCTACAGCTTCAATTTTTGCTATCGCCGGAGCCTCAGTGATTTTCCTTTGCTCCGCAGTCAGCTCCTCCTCTTTTTCCTTGCGAACACTTTCCAACAACGCCTGTTTTTCTGCCTTCAGGGCAGACAGATCTGCATCCGACTCAGCCCGATTGACACTCACCTCCTTACGTAACGACTCGATCTCTGCTGCAAGCTTAGCATCCGATTCACTCTGGAGACGATCAAGATCTTCCCTCATCTTGAGGGTATCGGCCGACAATTGGTTGCGCTCTTCGATTACCTGCTGTCGCAAGTTGGCGTTCTCCTGGTCCGCCTTTAGCTTGTCAGCCCTGCCGGCAAGCCAGCCTTTGCCCAGATAAAGGGTTACAATGACTAATAATCCAATAGTGGCTAATAGCGCTCCTTTGGTAAGCTTATCCATAGTTCCAATGAATTTTGATTAAGGGTAAAATGCTCAGAAATTGCACCAAAACATATGATATATCGCTTCTGAGGGGTTTCAACGTGAATTGCCTCAATGCCCTCGTTGACCGGAAAATCCTCAGTGCTAAATTCCGCGCTTCCAAACTGCATAAGGGAGCAACATCGCCATGAATTACAAAGATACACTTAACCTGCCACAAACTGATTTTCCCATGCGAGCAGGACTGGTTGATAGCGAGCCTGAGCGCCTTAAGGCATGGGAGAACAAGGACCTCTACAGGCTAATTCAGCAAAACCGTAAAGGGGCATCTTCCCCCCGGTATATACTTCATGACGGCCCTCCATTTGCCAATGGCAATGTCCACATGGGAACTGCCCTCAACAAATTACTTAAAGATCTGGTATTAAAATCAAAAACAATGGCCGGCTTTGAAACTCCCTATATTCCCGGCTGGGATTGCCATGGATTACCGATTGAGTTCAAGGTGGTTGAAAATGCACAAGGGCTCGAGCCTGCGGAAATCCGTCGCCGATGTGAAAAATTCGCCCGTAAGTTCATCGACACTCAGCGCGTTTCATTCCGTCGACTTGGCGTTTTTGGTGACTGGGAAAACCCATACCTTACACTGGATCCCGGCTACGAAGCTGACATCATTCGCGTGTTTGCAGAAATTGCAGACCATAAGCTCGTCTACGCCAGTCAGAAGCCCGTCCAGTGGAGTTACGGCGCCCAAACGGCTCTTGCCGAGGCTGAAGTTGATTATAAGGATGTCATTGATCCTGCCGTCTTTGTTAAGTTTCCTATTAGTTCTGGCTTATTCGCCGGGGACAGCTCGTTAGTCATATGGACCACCACCCCCTGGACTCTTCCGGCCAATCTCGCAATTGCCTTACACGAGCGACTAGATTACACCTGCGCAACGTTCATTACAGATGCAGGTCGATCTGAGAAACTGATTATCGCCAGTGATCTTATTGAGGATTTCAGCACTAAGACAGGCTTCCACATCCACGGTCATTCCGAGCGAGTCAAGGGCATCGAGTTAGCCGGCGCACAAGCCCGTCACCCGTTCCTTGATCGTGAGTCAAAGGTCATCTTTGCTGAATTTGTCACCACTGAAAGCGGAACGGGAATCGTTCATGTCGCTCCAGGGCACGGCGGAGACGACTATCTCGCCGGAATGGCAAATGGACTGGAGATACTCTCTCCAGTTGACGATGCAGGCAATTACACGGAGGACGCAGGGCTACCCGAGCTAACAGGGAAGCATGTTCTTGAATGTAACGAATCGATAATCGATATACTATCGAATAATGGAAGCTTGATCGGGCGAGAGGAGTATAAGCACTCCTATCCTCACTGCTGGCGCTCAAAAACTCCGATTATTTTCCGTGCCGTTCCTCAATTCTTTATAAAGATCGACGCGTTTCGCGATGAAGCCCTGTCCGAAATTGACACTGTGACATGGCTTCCTCCACGCAATCGCAACCGAATCAGGGGAACTGTGGAAGCTCGCCCTGACTGGTGCATTTCTAGACAGAGAACATGGGGGGTCCCTTTGCCTGTTTTCTATGATACTGCAGGAGAACCTGTTATTGATGGTTCCCTTGCCCGTAAAGTAGCTGACCTTTGTGAATCGGGCGGTTCAAACCTCTGGTTTGAGAAAAATGATGAATGGTGGTCGGAAAAGTTAAATCTACCCGAAGGAACAACCCGTTGCCGAGACACCCTTGACGTTTGGATTGACTCAGGGTCAAGCCATGTTGCCGTCTCTGATCGCAATCCTGAATTGGAAACCCCAGCTGATCTTTACCTCGAGGCAACTGACCAACACCGCGGTTGGTTCCAAAGCTCACTCATGCTGAGCATGATAGTTAGGCAATCCGCCCCCTATCGATCAGTAATGACCCATGGATTTGTTGTCGATCAAGACACAGGAAAAAAAGTTTCCAAATCCGATCAAGCTAATGAAGGCGAAAAGGTAAAAAAGAAAAAAACAAAACCTACAGAGGCAGATCACTTTGTCTCAAAATTTGGAGCAGACATTCTCAGGCTATGGGTCGCCAGCGTTGACTGGGAAAATGAAGTGCCTTTTGGAGAAGGCTTATTCAAGCAAACCTCGGAGACCTATCGCCGTATTCGTAATACGCTGCGTATCCTTCTTGGAAACCTCAATGATTTCGACCCCGCCAATGATGAACCAGATGATCAAACCTTAACCTTGATTGACAGGTGGATTCTTGAGCGACTTCACGTTGTGACTCTCGAATGCTTAGATGCATACGGTAAGTTCCAGTTCAGAAAGGCATACAATGCACTTAACTCTTTTTGCACGAACGACTTAAGTAGCATTTATATTGACATTACAAAGGACCGCATGTATTGCGACGCACCGTCCTCATTACGACGAAGGGCTTCACAAAGCGCAATGAAAAAGGTTTTCGACAGCCTTTGTCACCTACTCGCTCCAATCTTATGTTTCACCGCTGACGAAGCATGGGAACATGCAGGTCACGAAATCGGCAGTATCCACCTTGGTTCGTTTCCTGAACCCGACCCACTTTTCTCTGGAGTCGAGGCAACCGAAAAGGTCAACGCCCTCATGGATTATAGAAATATCATACAGCAAGCAATTGAGCCGCTCAGGCAAGAAAAGATCATCCGGGCAAATAATGAGGCATCAGTGGAATTAACAATACCGCAGGGAATGCCAAACCCTTTAGAATTACTTGGCGCGCAAGACGCGGTAAATGAATTCTTTATTGTCAGTGAAGTTGTGGTTGCCGACAAAGGAACCGCTGTGAGTGCTAAGGCTGAAAAATCAAAAAATGGTAAATGCCCGCGCTGTTGGAGACTCTTTCCTGACTTAACAAATGAAGAGGATCTCTGCGCCCGCTGCTCTGAGGTCGTTAGTTAACCCACTCCGCCCTTAACGCCTTGTCTGCTGCATTTTATTCACCAGCCCACAAAGATGGCGGTAAAGTGACAGTTCCAAGCAATGCATCGATCTCGCTGATTTCATCATCTTCAAAATCCAGATTCTTAACAGCTTCACAGTTCTCAATGATTTGAGCCGGACTGCTCGCTCCTATTAATGCGGATGTCACTCGTTCATCCCGCAACACCCACGACAAGGCCATCTGAGCGAGAGTCTGCCCTCGATCACGAGCGATACCGTTCAATCCCTCAATAACTCCCCTCACTGAGGAACCTGTCTCCTCTTCTCTGAGTAGCCCTTTAGTAAGATCTGCACGCGATCCTTTCGGAATGCCACTGAGGTACTTATCGGTAAGCAGCCCCTGGTAAAGAGGGCAAAAGGCAATAATGCCAATACCAAGCCGCCCGGCTTCATCCTGGAGCCCCCCCTCGATCCAGCGATTAAACATGGAATAATTAGGTTGGTGAATAACTATCGGTGCCCATCCGTTCTGGCGGCAGATTTGCTCAGCCTGCCGAGTCTGTTCCATGTTGTAACTACTGATGCCAGCATATAGGGCCTTACCCTGATCAACCGCGCTGTTGAGCGCTCCAAGAGTCTCCTCCATCGGAGTTTCAGGGTCAAATCGATGACTGTAGAAAAAGTCAACATTTGGCATGGCAAGACGTTGCAGAGATTGGTCCAGACTATTTAGCAGGTATTTTCTCGATCCCCATTCCCCATATGGTCCAGGCCACATATCATAGCCAGCCTTTGTGGAAACGAGGATTTCATGACGCGGCAACTCTGAGAGGATTCTGCCGGCATTGGTTTCGGCGCTTCCGTAAGGAGGACCATAATTGTTGGCCAGGTCAAAATGAGTTATTCCACTGTCAAATGCGCTGAAGACCATTTCCCGTTGATTCTCGGTTGACTCCCCGCCTCCAAAATTATGCCAAAACCCCAGTGTTATTGCAGGGAGTTTAATGCCATGCTTACCGCACCTTCGGTATGGCATTCTTCCGTCATAGCGAAGTGGATCAGGGGCATAAGTCATGACATTTCTCTCTTGATTAAACAGATGAATGACATGAACCCTAACATGATTAAAAGCTGATGAAAGCGCTTACACTTGAAGCCTACAATAAATTCACTTACGGCGACGCACCGGACCCCACCTTGAATCAGGGTGATGTCATGATAGAGGTCAAAGCATGCGGAATCTGCGGCAGTGATGTCCATGGAATGGACGGCAGCAGTGGCAGGCGCATCCCTCCCATCATCATGGGTCACGAGGCGTCAGGCGTCATCACACAGGTTACAGCCAATGCCTCTGGATGGAATAAGGGAGACCGAGTAACCTTTGACTCTACGATTTATTGCGGAGAGTGCGAATACTGCAAAACAGACAATGTGAATCTCTGCAATGACCGCCGCGTGATGGGAGTTTCACCCGGTGATTATCGTCAGCA
>JAAESJ010000310.1 GCA_024229495.1 Verrucomicrobiaceae bacterium
AATTCTGCCAGGGGATTTGCTGGCGATGCGCCTTGAGCTTGAATTGCCGAGTGGAGCTAGATTTGCCATTTATAATGTACATTTCCCAACTCCACGTGATATTCTTAATGACTGTAAGCGGGGAGGTTTTCTCGGGGGAGTGCTGGGAATCCCCGGGACGGCTCTGGGCAGGAAGCGTGTTGTATATAATGAGTATTGGGCTCGGAGGATCGAGCAGGCTGAGTATTTCATTGAGCAGGTCGATAGGGATCCTTTGCCTGTGATTATTGCCGGCGACTTTAACATGCCGGATAATGGATATATTTATCAGCTTTTTGCAGATCACATGAAGGACTCATTCCGTGAAGCGGGAAGCGGCTTTGGTTACACTTTCCCTGGGAGAACCCGCAACCCTTTCAGCCTTGGTGAAGCATGGTTGCGTCTGGATTATGTGTTCAGCAGGGGTGGGTGGTCCGCTGTCCGTTCAGTAATTGAGACCCAGAGCCGAGCCCAACATAGGCCGGTAAGCGTGACTTTGGTTCTGGATGTCGAGGCCTCATCTTAGCGCCCGCCGGTCGCCTTCTATCTACAGATTAGTCTTGCCGATCAGCTGTCGAATTTCCTGCAGCCCCGGTCATGATGCTGCGATAGCGGTAATCGCGGTAATCGGAAGGGTTTCCAGTCATGCCGTCTTCTGCCGCGTGAATGATGTTAACCATCTCTCGAGCTGTTGCATAATGCAGTTTGGGGGATTTGTCTGAGAGTGTCTCTTGGCTTATTGAATGGTAGAATTCAGCCATGGGCTGGCCGAGTAGCATCTTCTGGTTGAGGGGCAGGGCGCCGTGTGTGTAAAGTTTAATGAATGTCCAATGTTGTTGCCCGGAAACCTGGATGTTCATTTTTTCCCATAGTCGCATCCGCTTTGATGTTGGTGGGTTTGCCCCGGTGAGTGATCCGTTTTCGATGCGGGGGAATATCCCCCATTTCCTTTTTTGCCAATTCAATGCGAGCGGCCCTTGTATCATTAGAAGTCCTTGTCTGTTTGATTGGCCAACGGCAGAAACTTTTCCATTATCTAGGGGGCGAGGGGTCTTGGTTGTTGAGTAGTAAATGGAATTAATAGTTTTTGGCTGAGTGGGGTGGGGAGCTGACGGCATGGTGAAGTCTGCATAGCAACCCGATTGCTGTAGAATTTCAATTTCCTCTGTGACCCCGCAATTGATCCCTCGCGGGTCACAATTTGCGAGGGCCCAGTTGCCGTGAATGAATCCGAAAACGACATTACCAGAATTGTCTGCCGAGAGGAGACGGTGGCGGGAAAGCGCAGCTTTTCCTTCGATCAGGGTTTCGTGCAGGTTCTCAGGTGTGTCTTCATTATGGTGCAGGTGTATTTCTGTCTCGCATCCGGTAGACGCGCAAAGCTTTGCTAGGGCTGAGACAACCTCCTCATTGTATTGCTCGATGGGGTAGAAGAATGTATGGCGGGGTGGGTTGCCGGATGAATCGATATAGCGCTCTGTGTTTTGTGTGTAGCATTCGCTCCATCGATTCACGCGTCGAATTGCGGTTTTGTGATTGGCTTTATGGAAAGGTTCAAAGTGATCGCAAATCGTTAGGATCAAATGTTCTATTGAGGCGCAGTTCCTCCTTTTGCGTAGAAGGTATGGCAATAACCACTTGTCTATTGATCTTGGAAGTCCCACTTAAGCTTAATAAGTCGTTAATGGCAGGGCTTGCAAGACGTGATCCGGTGAAGAATTCCTGTTTTTTTGAAAAACCGGAGTGCAATAAGGGGTATTTGTGAGTTAATTTCACGTATGCTCAGGTTATATTTATTACTGTGCTTCTTAACGCTAGTTTGTAGCTCTGTTGTAAGGTCGGATGATGGTGCCTTGCACCAGTGGCATTTTACCAAAACGCATTGGAAAGGTTCGTCAGTTTCCTGCAGCGATTTGTCACTGGTTGGTAAAATTACCTCCGAGCCTGACTTCAATGAGGATGGCGGATGGATTACAGGTGGGTCCGCAGCAATTTCTATTGAGGGCGTCAAGGCCTCGTCACTGCCCTCCCAACAAATCACTGTTGAGGCCGATGTGGTTATTGAAAAAGGTCAACAGTGGGGAGGCATAATATCATATGCTCAGGATAACGGAGATTACGAAAGGGGGTGGTTGCTCGGCTACAATGAGAGCGCATTCGTTTTCTGGATATCTACCGGCGGATCCCTCAAGGAGGTGGTTTCCGATATGCCATTTACTCCAGGAGTTAGATATAAGGTTACGGGAAGTTTTGATGGAAAGAATATCAGAATATATGTAGACGGTAGAGTTTCCGGAGCGGCATCTATTGACGGCAATATCGTTTATCCAAAATGGGCTTATTATGCAATTGGCGCATATAAAGATGAGAATGAAAATTACCCGATGCTGGGCAGATTGTTTTCGGCGTCAGTTTTTAGTAAGGCATTGACTGAGGACCAAGTCAGGGCCCGATCAGGGCTAAAACCTGCCCCTAAGCCAATCGAATTCACAGCTCGTCCTGTGTTAAGATTTACCGGAAAGGCCGAAGCACAGATTCAATGGAGCACTGCCTTGGGAAGTGATTGCGCGGTGGTATACGGTATTGGGAAGAGCCTGGACCGGATGATCGCGGCGAAAGGGGATAAAGGTGATCATGTCGTTACATTGGGCGACCTTAGGCATGCTGAGAGCTACTCATACAGGATAGTGCAAACGTTAGGCAATGAAGAGAGAGTCAGTCCTGAATACGAATTTAACACATCTCTAAACTTCAATGTTTTACGTGGCGGTGAGGGAGGCGCGCAAGGAGTTGTTAGCCAGGCTGCTGCGATTGTTGAGAGAGCTGGAATAAATCGGGGGTATTGCCTTGTTATTGGCGCAACCAAGCCTGAGCTGCTTCTCGGGTTGAGTTCAGTTACTGAGATGTCAGTTGTTGCGCTTGAAAGTGATCAGGACACCCTCTCGGCTTCCCGTAAATATCTTTATGAGAACGGAGTATATGGTTCGCGTGTTAGTATCATTAAGGTTGATGGCATTAACGATAAAATTCCCCTCACTAGTTGCATGGTTAACCTCTTGGTTTCTTTAAAGCGCAAGGATGATGATGAGATCAGGCGCGTTCTTGTGCCGGGGAGGGGCAAGGCGATGTTCTTGTCTGAGGGGGGCAGGATTGTCACTCGCGACAAGTTGAAGGACAGTGGTGAGTGGACTCATCAATATGGCAATGCGGGTAATACCGCCTCCAGTAATGATTCTCTTGGCGGTGCGACCGGAACTGCTGATTTTGCCGTGCAGTGGGTTGGTAGGCCTGGAGCTGACTTCGGCATTGATCGCAACCCCAGAATGCCTGCCCCTATTGTCGCTGGTGGACGACTGTTTCATCAGGGAATGAATCGGTTAATTGCTCTTGATTCAAACAATGGGGCTGTTCTTTGGGCGGCTGAAATTCCGGATCTGCGAAGGGTAAATATACCCCGGGATTGCGGTAACTGGTGCGCCGATGATCATAACCTCTACGTTGCAGTAAAGGATCAGGCTTTTATATTTAATGCAGAGACTGGGCGTCGGCGCCAGGTCCTCAAGGTGCTGCCAGAAGAGATGTCCTCAAAGGGCCATGATTGGGGATATATAGGCAGGGTTGGTAATGCCCTATTAGGGACAACGGTGCGGAGGGCAACCGGGTATACCAGCTTCTGGTCAAAAAGGATGTGGTTTGATGGAAAGGGCGCCAATGACGGCACTGCCCAGGTTTGCAGTGACAGTCTATTTAGCTATGAGCTTGTTAACTCACGGGCCAAACCATCATGGGTTTATAGGCAAGGGGTTATACTAAACCCGACTATATCAGCGATGTCCGGCCGGATATATTTTGTAGAAACCCGCAACAAGAAAATTTTAGCATCCACTAAGCGTAGGCTTTCGGGCGCAGATCTATGGCGTGATCAATTTCTGGTAGCGCTTGATGCCAGATCCGGGAAACTGATTTGGGAGCAAGCTATTGACACTCAGGATGGAACAGTCTCTTTTTATCTACAGGCGTCGCCGGAAGGTTTGCTTTTAACTGCCTCTAATACCAAGTTTCATCTTTATGCCTTTGATCCTGAAACGGGAATGCCAACCTGGAAAAAATCAGCAAACTGGCCTGATGATCACCATAGCGGGCATTTTCAGCACCCTGTAATCACCGGTGGAAATATTTACCTTCAGCCTAACGGTTATCGCATGAATTCCGGGGAACTGATCACTTCCAAGGTTGGCAGGCGAGAGGGTTGTCATACTTATGTAGGAGCCGGCGGGGCACTTATTTATCGAGGCAAATCCCGTCAAATATCAATGTGGGATAGAAAGACTGAATCGGTGTCCAGTTGGCCGCGGTTACGGCCGAGCTGTTGGCTGAATACTATTCCGGCCTCTGGAATGCTATTGGTTCCTGAAGGTGGGGGGGGGTGTTCCTGTGGTGGATGGATGGAGACATCAATTGGATTCTTACCCAAATCAAGGCTCGGGGGTGCGCGATGAGGTGGCTATACTTACTTCTTGTTTTTTGCATCCTCCGGGTTCTTCTGGGGATATCCCAGGCTGAGGATTGGCCGACATATCGTCATGATAACCGTCGCTCCGGTGTCACGCAGGAAAAGCCCGATTTGCCACTAAATTTGGCATGGGTGAGGAAATCTTCTGTTGCGCCAATGATGGCATGGTCAGGGCCCGCGAAGTGGGATGCCTATTCCGGCAATAAGGATCTCCAGTCGATGCGCAACTTTGACCCGGCTTTCTTCGTGACGTCGGTCAAGGGTGCAGTTTTTTTTGGTTCATCCATAGATAATGCAGTTCACTGTCTGGATTCCAAAACCGGTAAGGAGCGGTGGGTGAGTTTTGCAGGAGGTGCGGTGAGGCTCCCTCCCGCTATTGATAGTGGGAGGGTTTATTTTGGATCTGATGACGGTTATGCATATTGTGTTGGATCAAATGATGGGAAACCTATATGGAAATTCCGCCCGGCACAGAGCGACAGACTTATTCCAAGTAACGGTAAACTTATTTCGCCTTGGCCGGTGCGCAGCGGTGTAATGTTAAGCGGTAAGAAGGCATATTTCGCGGCGTCACTTTTGCCGTGGGAAAAATCTTACCTTTGCGCCCTCGATAAAGACAACGGCAAGCCGATTTACATTTCCGAAAATGCAAACATGACCCTTCAGGGCGCGCTGCTAGGTTCCACGACAACGGTGTATGCACCACAGGGGAGGAGCATGCCTCTGCTCTTTAATGCCACTAATGGCAAGGCGATCAAGGGCGTCGGCGGGATGGGGGGCACTTTTTGCCTTCTGACCGAAGATGAGCTTCTGGTGGGGATGCCCGCCAACCAGAAGTCTTCCGGGAATGTGATTCAAATTGGTGACCCATCTGGTGGGCAGGCGATGCTGAAATTCGCCGGCGCAGATCGGCTCCTTGTTGTTGGGGAGATGGCGTATATTCATCAAGGCAGGTTCCTTCAGTCTCTGAATAGGATTGAGTATGCACGTTTACAGAAAAGGACGTCGGACCTTGGCGCGCAACTTAAGGCTCTTAAGGCCAATGATAATAAGTTGCGTAAGGAAAGAAAGGCGATGGTGGCACAAAAAAAACAGCCGGGGGTAAAGGGGGTGGATGAAAAGATCGTCCAAGTTGGCGGAGCGATTAAAGACATTGAAGGGCAGATTAATTCGTCGCGTCAGTCTTTGGGTAAATGTTTCGGGTGGGAGACTTCATGCCCTGCTCCGTATGAGCTGATTTTTGCAGGCGGGGTTTTGTTTGTGGGGGCAAAGGGAAAGGTGATGGCATTCGATGCGGAGAGCGGGAAGGAGAAGTGGTCAGGCGATGTAGATGGCCATGCTTATGGGCTTGTTTATTCTGATGGTCGGCTGTATGTCAGCACATCACTCGGACATATCTATTGCTTTTCAGGATGATGAGAAAATTTAAACGGGCTCGGGTTCTTCTATTATTTCTATTATTTTTCGTGCATGGCCCCTTTGCATTGGATGCTTGCCAGGTTCCTGTGTTCAGATATGCGCTGGAGCGCTGGCCTGCAGATGCCTACGGGTTGGCGGTTTTTCATAATGGCCCTTTAAGCAAGGAGCAGCAGGAGATCATTGCCAGTGTTGACTATGATGTGAACCTTGAAGTGTTCACGATTGACGTTAGCGAGATGACTGCTCCTCAGCGAATCCGATTCGGAAAAGTTGAGGTCAGGAAAGGTCAGGCGTTGGCGCGTTTATATTATCCGGTGGAGAGTCGCCAGGGGGATGATGCACTGTGGGAGGGAACCTTGAACCGTCAGGCGCTTGACAGGATTGTCGATTCACCTGTTCGCCGAAAGATTGCCAAGGATATACTTGCTGGAGAGTCTGCGGTATGGGTGATCCTTAAGTCCGGAGACCCGGAGAGTGATGCCCTTGTTGAAACTAACCTTAACAAACATCTTCAGGCTATCAGTAAATGGCTTGAAATACCTGAGGGAGTAGCTGGTCCGGGTGAACTGGAACGTGTGGCCAGTGGTGAAGTTGCAATGGAGGATGTGCTGCGCTCAACGATACCCTTGAAGATATCCTTCAGTGCAGTGAGTATCAGCAGAAATGACCCGGAAGAGGCAATGTTCGTCAGGATGCTAACAGGATTTGTTCCTGATTTGATAGAGCGATATCCCGGTCAGCCACTTGTTTTCCCCGTGTTTGGCAGAGGCAGGACTCTGGATGGCATCTCGCAGGAAATGCTCAATGATGAACTCATGGCTTCTGCTGGATCCTACATATGCGGTGCCTGTTCTTGCGAGGTGAAGCGTGAGAATCCGGGCATTGACCTGGTGATGAGCGTTGAATGGGATGAAGCTCTTGAGGGTAGCGCTGTTGTGGTAGACAAGCAGTTGCCGCCGCTTGAGGGGGTTGGTGACCTTGTTGTTTCCGTTGCACAAATTGACCCCTCGGCTGTGTCGGATGAGGCAAGCGATGAACCGGATGTTCAGCGTGATGAATCGGTGTCGATAATTGGGGTAATGGGGATATTGTGTGCTGTAATTTTGATTGTCCTTACGGGAATGACATTCCTGCTTAAGCGTCGCGCTGCGTGATGAACACCGTCACCCTAGTTACCCGAGAGATACTTCATCGCAGGTGGAGTTTTGTCCTGGGAATACTTGCTGTCTCCATTTCCGTTTTTTGTTTGCTTGGTTCATTGGCCGTGCTCGAGAGTTTTGATCGGGTTACCGATGAAAAGCTAGGAGAGATGAATGCCGAGACAGAGACGATACTGAAGGGACATGAGGATGCAATCCGCAAGGCGATGAAGGGTCTTGGTTTCAATATACATATTTATCCGGAGGGGCAGGACCTTTCCGAGATTTACAGCAAAGGGTATGGCATGGAAACGATGCCTGAGGATTACGTGAAGCGACTTGCTGATTCTGATATTGTAACCGTCAATCATTTACTTCCTCGATTGACACAAATGGTTGAGTGGCCGGAGGGGGAGACTTCTGTATTGCTTTTCGGGGTTCGGGGAGAGGAACCGATAGCCTTTCGGGGGCCGCAGAAGAAGGGGGAATTGATTGATCCGGTCGGAGTAAACGAAATTGCCCTTGGCTATGAACTCCATCACCGGCGGAATATAAGCGCCGGCGATCAAGTTGAGTTTCGTGGCAGGAAATTTAAAGTGGCAAGGGCTCACGAACGTCGTGGTGGTATTGACGACATCACTGCCTGGGTCTCACTCACGGTCGTGCAGGAAATGCTTGGCAAGCCCGGGAAGATAAACTCAATTCTTGCCCTTGAGTGTAACTGCGAGTCCTTGGATAGGCTTGGCGAAGTTACCAAAGAGATAAAATCAATTTTGCCAAATACTCAGGTCATTGAGGTTGAGAGCAAGGCGCTGGCGAGGGCCCAGGCGCGTAATGGTGCCAAGTCGCTACGTTTGCAAGAGAAGGAGAAATTTCTACAGAATCGCGAGAGTCTGCGGCAAGTGCGTGAGGGCTTTGCCAATTTCCTGGTGGTTCTCGTGGCGCTATTGAGTCTGGTCTGCATTACTTACCTGACGGCTTCCAATGTTCGGGAAAGGATTCTTGAGGTGGGAACTCTATGCGCAATCGGAATTGGGTTTAACAAGGTGCTCCAAGTGATGCTTTCGAGGGCGATTTTGATGGGGTTTTTTGGTGCGATGACCTCAATTGTGCTGGTTTTTTTGTGCGGAAAGTTGTTTCTGCGTGGTGATGTTTTTGATCTTATTGGCCTTGATCGCTTCAGTTGGCTGGCGTTAATGCTTTCCGTTCCTTTTATGAGCGGTGCGGCTGCGTGGTTGCCGGCATTTTTCGGCGCAAGGCGTGCTCCGGCTGAGGTTTTAAGCAATGATTGATGAAATTACAGGAAAGCCTGTTGTGAAGGCAATGGCACTGGGGAAAAGCTACGCTGACAGCGGCGGTCCGGTGATTGCCCTAGGAGGAGTATCTCTACAGGTTGACCCCGGTGAATTCGTTGCGGTTTGTGGGCCCAGTGGGTGCGGTAAATCCACTTTGCTTATGATCATTGGTTTGTTGCTGAGTGCGGATGAGGGTGAGCTTGAGCTGGATGGGGAAGCGGTTTTGGGAATGTCTACCTCGAGGCAGTCCTCATTCAGGGCTGACAATGTTGGGTTTGTGTTCCAAGATTTTCATCTCATTCCTTATCTTAACGTTCTCGAGAATGTCCTGGTGCCTTCGCTGGCTAAATCTATTGATGGTGCAGACGACCGGGCAAGGGAATTGCTTGAGGAAATGGGACTGTCTCACAGGCAGGATCACCGCCCCTCAGAGCTAAGTGCCGGTGAACGCCAAAGAACAGCTTTGGTCAGGGCATTACTGTTGCGCCCGAAGCTCATCCTTGCTGATGAGCCCACTGGAAATCTGGATCGTGATAATGCGGATGTCGTGCTTACCCATCTCAA
>JAAESJ010000311.1 GCA_024229495.1 Verrucomicrobiaceae bacterium
GTTTTAGAGGAGATTCCTAATTCTGGCTTCACCAATGGGGGGAAGACTTATAGATTATATGCTGAGTTAACAGGGGGGACTCTTACTCAGATTTTTGGAGATTCGGCTCGTCCACATTCTGTTGTTACTACTACAACATTTTTCAATCAGGATCTTTTTGGTACCCACTCAAATTTACAGTCAGAAGTAAATACAGGAGCTTATGGTATGATTCCTCTTTTAGAGTATGACACTTGGGCTACTTTAGGAGATAGTTATAGCTCACCACCTACTACTGTTGGTGATGTAGGTTTTACTGCTAATCTTTCTGGTTATTCATGGAATTTTGGAGGCACATCGCAGTCTGATGCAGCTATCTTTAGATTGCCTACTGATCCTTTATGTGTTCCTGATGTAAATGGCAGAGTTTTATTAGCTCAATTCACAACTGATGGTGTTCTTTCAGGTGTTATTAATTTGAATGGTTTAGATGGGAATGGTATTCCTTGGGAAGAGAATCAGATTCCTATTCCACAGTTGTCTGTTTTAGGTTGTACAGATGCTACGGCCTGTAACTACAATGCTTCAGCTAATGTAGATGATGGATCTTGTGATCTTCCAAATGGTTGTGGGGATCCATTATACTTAGAATATGATGCTTCAGTTACATGTAGTGATGCTTCTGCTTGTCTTACACTTATAGTAAATGGATGTACAGATGCTACAGCATGTAACTACAATGCTTCAGCTAATGTAGATGATGGATCTTGTGATCTTCCAAATGGTTGTGGGGATCCATTATACTTAGA
>JAAESJ010000312.1 GCA_024229495.1 Verrucomicrobiaceae bacterium
GGGGAATAAGTGTAATCCATTTTCTACTACCTGATGAGAACATCAACAACGGCACGATCACTTCTGGCAATCGTATTGGCCCTTGGGGGCACGGTCATGGCCTTTACTGCTTTTCTGCAGGCTGCAGAAAAGCCCAACATTGTCATCATCATGGCTGATGACATGGGGTTCTCCGACATTGGCTGTTATGGCAGTGAGATCAAAACTCCTCAACTGGATAAGCTGGCTGCTAACGGGTTGCGCTTTACCCAGTTTTACAACACCTCGCGCTGTTGCCCGACGAGGGCATCGCTGCTGGCCGGGATGTATCAGCACCAGGCGGGGATCGGCTTGATGACCGGGGATAACAGGTTGCCGGGATACCGTGGAGAACTGGGCCGTGACGTGGTGACCATTGCCGAGGCGCTGGGCACGGGTGGTTACCGCGGCTACATGAGTGGCAAGTGGCACGTCACGAAACATGTGCGCCCATCGGGGCCAAAGGAGAACTGGCCTTTACAGCGCGGTTTTGAGAAGTTTTATGGCACCATCATTGGAGCCGGCAGTTTCTTTGACCCTGCAACTTTGTGCAGGGGCAATCAGTTCATTACCCCGGTCAATGATGAGAAGTATCAGCCCAAGACATATTATTACACTGATGCCATCAGCGACAATGCGGTGATGTTCCTTCAGGAGCACGCAAAGGAGTCGCCGGATAAACCGGTTTTTCTCTATGTCTCCTACACTACTGCCCACTGGCCTCTGCATGCACTGCCCGGGGATATTGCCAAGTATAAGGGTGTCTATGATGAGGGGTTCCAGAAGATCCGTTCCCAGCGCTTTGACCGGCTCAAAAAGTCAGGACTGATCAAGGGGGATTTGAAATTATCCAAACAATCTGATGCCTGGGAAAAGGCACCCGATAAGCAGTGGGATATTCGCAACATGGAAGTGTATGCGGCGATGATTGACAACATGGACCAGGGAATCGGCCGGATTGTTGATGAACTTGACCGGCAGAAGAAACTGGATAACACCCTGATTTTCTACCTGCAGGATAATGGAGCCTGTGCGGAGGGGTATGGACGGTACAAGTCCAAGAGGCCCTACCGGACGGATTATAAACCGTTGGGTAGGGATGGATTGCAGACCAAGATTTGGCCGCCAATGCAAACGCGCGATGGTCGCCCGGTAAAGAATGGCCCTGATGCCATGGCCGGCCCGGAGGACAGCTTCACCGGCGTGGGCCGCGGTTGGGCAAATGTATCCAATACTCCTTTCCGTGAATACAAGCACTTTGCCCACGAGGGAGGGATATCCTCTCCGCTCGTGGTCTATTGGCCCAAGGGAATTGATTCCAAGCTTAATGGAAGAATTGAACATCAGCCCGGTCACCTGATTGACCTCATGGCGACCTGCGTGGATGTTGCTGGAATAAAGGCAGTGAGGGAGTTCCAGGGGAACAAGATCCAGCCCCTTGAGGGCATCAGCCTCAGACCCGCTTTTGGTGGAGGGAAACTGGAGCGAAAGGATGCGCTCTACTTTGATCACCATCTCAACGGCGCGGTGCGTGACGGGCAATGGAAACTGGTGAGGTATGGCGATTCAGGTCGCAACGCCAAGTTGCATCCTTGGCAGCTTTACGACATGGAGAATGATCGATCTGAACAAAATGACCTGGCGGCAGAGCATCCTGACAAGGTGAAGCAACTGGCTGCCAAGTGGGAGAAATGGGCGATGCGGGCCCGGGTCAAACCATGGCCGTGGAAAGTGGACTGATGCGAACGCCCTGGACGGGAGCTGATCGGGCTGAAATGCCTTGTTTTAAAGGTTCTGGCACCGACTCATTTCGATCCACGCACAGGTGGCTTCCTGGTCCTTCGGAAAGGTTGCTGGATCGGGAAGTAGTGAATTGGTGATCAGTGCCTTGCTGAAGTTATTCCTGCTTTTCCGGTAATGTTTTTTTGGCGGCACTTTGCCGCTTGAGAAAGGCAAGGATCAACCCGGCACCCGGGTCATCAGCTCCGGCAAGGTTGGGGCGGATATTGTTGTGGGTGCGGTCCTTGAGCTCATGGATTTTGACATCCGGGTGCCCCGCTTTCTTGAGGGCATCATGCATCGCTTGGTTCTGTGCCCGCCTGTCATCGGTGTCATGTTCTGCGTGGAGTAGCAGCATTGCGGGGGACTTGGCGCCGGCATGATGGAGAGGGGATGCTTCCTGATAAATTTTGGGGTCATTCCCCCAGATGCTGTTTCTGCGCGCTGCGCCAACCCGGCTGACATCCATGAGGGCACTGATGGCAATGGCGTCACGAATGTTAACGGTTCCAAGTCCGTGTTTGTTGAGGCGGGATGGATCCGTGGCCAGGAGTGCGCTCAAGTGTCCTCCGGCGGAACCGCCGGCCACAAAGAGCTTTTCGGGATCACCGCCTTTCCCGGAGATATTGGCGTGTATCCAAGAGAAGGCCAGAGCCACATCCTCAATTTGCGCCGGATATTTTGCTTCAGGATAGAGCCGATAATTAAGTGAGGCGACCCCGTATCCCTCGGCGACAAAGCGCCTGGCAACCTCATTGATATTTGATTTGTCACCGCCATGCAGTCCGCCCCCGTGAATCCAGATGAGCATGGCAAAGCCCTTTGCCCTTGGCAGGTAAAGGTCGAGCTTGTTCAAGTCCTTGGTGTCTCCTGGGAGTTTGCGGTAGGGGATGTCACGGATTACACGTATGGTTCCGGTTGCGGGTATTACCGGTCCGATGGGGACAGAGGCAGTGCCTTTCTCCTTGTCAGCCAGTTTCTTGGCAACCTGTTCCAGTTCCGTTGCGTCCAGGAACCCGTCCTTGTTGCGATCTGCCTGAGCGAACTTGAACCTCGAGAAGCTTTCGGGCACCTCCTCCCTTGAAAGCTTCTTGTCCTTATTGCGGTCACGCCTGGCAAACTTCTCAGGCAGGGAATCCGCACTGATGGGAGAGAAGGCCATTGCGAGCGCAACGGTAATGATTGCCGTTTTCACGTTCCTTAAGGTTAATTCAAATTGATCGTGGTGCAATGGGTGTGGGTTATGTCATGGGATTGTCGATTGCCGATCGCCATAGACCCGGGTTAGTGTGCCCGTGCATGAAGTCAGCACTTACCGTTCTTTTTTCTTCTCTCTGCTTGCTTGTTGTCGCCTGCGCCACAGGGAAACAGCCGAACATTGTGCTCATTCTTGCTGATGATGCCGGCTACTCGGACTTTGGTTGTTATGGGGGTGAGATCGAGACGCCGGTGCTGGATAGCCTTGCTGCTGGTGGTCTTCGCTTTTCACAGTTCTACAACACCGGACGGTGTTGCCCTTCGCGGGCAGCAATGCTGACAGGCGTATACCAGCATCAGGCGGGCATGGGGCACATGGCCAGGGACCGTGGCATTCCCGGCTATCGCGGAACGATCCTGCCCGATGTGCCGACGTTGGCTGAACGTCTGAAGAAGGGTGGTTACCGCACCATGATGACGGGCAAGTGGCACCTTGGCACGGAGCCTGCCCAGTCGCCGGTGGCCCGCGGATTTGATCGTTTTTACGGCACGCGCAACTTTATTGATTCCTACTTTACTGTTCTCAAGAACTGTCAGGTCTTCCTTGATGACAAGGAGGTATTGCCGGCAACGGAGACCCCGGTCAACCACCTGCACCCGAAACAGGAGTGGTATACCACGGACGTGTTCACTGACTATGCTCTGCATTTTATGGATGAGTCCTTTGAGAAGCATGCCGACAAGCCGCTCTTCCTTTATCTTGCCTACAATGCACCTCACTTTCCCCTGCATGCGCGCACCGAGGATACCAAAAAATATCGTGGTCGCTTCCGCGACGTGGGATGGGACAAGATGCGAAAGGGACGTTACAGGCGCATGGTGGAGATGGGGTTGATCAAGAAAGAGTGGGGCCTGTCACCGCTGGATGCCCCGAAGTGGGAAACCTATGACGCAAAGATGCGTGATGAACTGGACTTAAAGATGGCCCTTTACTCGGCGATCATCGATCGCATGGACCAGAACATTGGCCGGGTGGTGGATAAGCTGAAAGAGGCTGGCCGGCTGGATAACACGCTCATCATGTTCATGGTGGATAATGGGGTGCCAGGCACCGGTGTTCATGACTGGCGAGGACTTTTTGCCAAGAATGGTCGGCACCCTGAAACGCGCGTGGACAATTACGAGGAGTGGGGCAGGCGGGGTGGGTGGTCATCCAGCTCCGGTCGGGGCTGGGCCAACTTGAGTAATGCCCCTTTCAGGATGTATAAGCGCTACACTCATGAGGGAGGGGTGGCGACACCCTTGATTGTGCACTGGCCGGACGGTGTGAAGGCGAGGGGGAAACTGCGCCATGCGCCCAGCCACCTGATCGATATTGCGCCAACCTGTCTTGCAGCCGCGGGCCTGCCTGCTAAGGCAATGGAGGGTGAGAGTCTTTTGTCGGTATTTGAGGATGACCGACAGCAGGAGCGCTCCCTTTTCTGGGAACACGAGGGAAACCGTGCGGTGCGCAGGGGCAACTATAAGCTGGTGGCGCTTCATGATTCTCCCTGGGAGCTTTACGACATGGCTAAAGACCGCAGTGAGCTCAAGGATCTTTCTGCCATCATGCCGGGAAAGGCTGAGCAATTACGCAAGGCTTACCATGCATGGGCAAAGCGTGTCAATGCCCGGCCTTGGAATGAAGTCAACGTGAAGAGAAAAAAGAAATGAAAATGATGATCGCCTGGGGAGGTAATGAAGTTATTTGCCCATCATTTCCTTGAGTTTCGGGATGATGGCCTGCGCCCAGATCTCGTGCGCCTTTTCACTAGGGTGGGTTGTGTCCGGCATCATTTCCCGTGAGAGGAATCCCTTGTCATCCAAAAACTCTTTTCCGATGTCCATGAAGGTGACGTTGGGGATGTCCTTGAGCAGGTCGGGCAGGTAGGAGTTGAGCTCGATGATCTGCTTGCGGTGCGGGTGATTGAGCTGTTCGCGGCGCGGGAAGACGCCAAGGACAAGAATTTTCATCTTGGGATACATGGCGTTGAGCTTCCGGGTGATTTCCTGGACTCCATCGGCAGCCTGTTTGGGCTTGTCGCTGCCCCAGCAGATGTTGTTGGTGCCGATCATCAGGGAGGCGGCCAGTGGGGCGCTCTTTAGTTGGGGAAGATGTTCAAGGCGCCACAGGACGTGATTGGTGCGATCCCCCCCAAAGCCCAGATTCAGAGCATTGAGCGGGGCGAAGTGCTTCTCCCAGACCGGTTCTCCTGGGCCTTTTTTGTCAAAATTGTTGGTGATGGAATCGCCCACCATGAGCAGTTCAACCTTGCGCTCATCCTTCGGGTTATTGGCCTTCTCGATCTCGGCGATTTTCTCCGCGTGGCGGTCAAACCACCAGGATGCCAGGCGAACCTGAGCGCTCGTGGATGGGTGTTCCTTGGTTTCCTCTGCTGCTGTTGTAGCCTGAAAGGGGATGATGCATGTTGCCGTGATGGCGGCAGCGAGGGTGATGTGCCAGTTCTGGGAAAGGAAATTTGCCATGGTGTCTTGATGTTGATCGGCTTAAGGAATTGATCCTGTCGCTATCGCTGGAATGATAGCCTGTTGGTTATCTTATCTGCAAACGAATAGTTTGCGCGGCGCAGCAAGGTGCTTTTCATGCTTGATAAACTTGTAATTGCCCTCTGCTTTTTCTAGATTGTCGGCCACATGAAAACTTTATTACTGATGATTTTCCTAATGAGCGCCGGTGCGGTTGCTGCACAAAAAAAATCCGCCGGCTTTGAGGTTGCCGGGCGCAACTTCAAGGTGCCTGCCGAATGGAAGGCGGAACAACCCGCTTCCCGAATGCGCAAGGCCCAGTATAAGGTGGGGGAAGCTGAACTGGTGGTGTTCTTTTTCGGTAAGGGGTCTGGAGGCAGTGTCGATGCCAACGTGAAGCGCTGGCTCGGGCAGTTCAAGGAACCCAAGGAGAAGCTCGGCACCAAGGAGAAGGAACAGAAGCTTCCCGGTGCCAAGATCACCACGGTTACCGCTGCGGGTACTTACATGAGTGGTCCGCCATTCGGGGCAAAGGTGCCCAAGGCAGGTTATGCGATGCGTGCGGCAATCATCGAGTTTGAAGGTGGTCCCGTGTTCATCAAGATGACCGGGCCAAGGGATGCCGTGGGACAGGCATCGGATGCCTTTGATAAACTCGCCCGCTCGCCCTTTGAGTAAAGTTGGCGGTAACGGGGAGCCATTTCAGGCTTCCCCTGTTTCCTAGTCCAGGGTGATGCGGAGCCGGAGGAACCCGGGGGAGTCGGTAAGTGTTGCTGAAAGTCGGATGGTGACTTTCTCGAGTCCCGGCTGCAGTGGTTTTGTGGAGAATTCGACAAACTGAACGGGATTACCGTTCCAGGTGCGCAGGTCGGAGGAACTTTCCACTGAATAGGTCAGCCCGGAATCAGGTGGGCGCCGGGTGAATGTAATGGCCAGGTGCTGTCCGTCATCTTCAGTGACAAGGTTTGTGGAGGTTAAGGCGCTATTGTCTGGCGTCAGTGGATTGAGACCGAGGGCGAACTCCATGAAGACCGGGAGATCGTCCCGGTCAGGATCAGCACCGTCACCACTGATGAGCGGATCGGATAATTGAGCGGGATTGAAATGGGAGCGTTTCCAGTTGGCGTAGATTTCTTCCCCTGGATCAGGGGCAAATTGATACTCGGCGACCCCGGAGAATTCCGGGTGAGCTCCATCTGTCCAGAAGGCCACCCTGACCGAGTCCTGAGTAAAGACGTTTAGTGGTGGGGAGGCATTGATCCGGTATGTCGCAGTTCGTTTAATGGCGTATTCCTGAAAGCCTGCGGTGGTGTTAAAGGGGGATATCATGGCTCCGCCACCGGTGAAGGTTCCATTGGTATTGAAGGTCCCGGATGACTGGCTGAAAGGAAAATCGTTCTGCCATCCGATGTCCGCCCCGATCACCCCGAGCCCGTAGATATCGAATCCCGTGCCGGTGTCGAGGTCTGTATCGAGGGAGAGGAACGTGCTGGGTGATCCGTTGAAAGTGTTTACCCCGGTTAGGGCACCGTATTCAACCAACAGGTAGAGGTGGTCTGTGTCGTTTGCCAGGCGGACCGAGATAATGTCCTGGGTTCCGTCACCCGCGGGGTCAAGCAGTGAGATGGGAACGGTGTTCCACTCGGTTTTGTCGCCATCGACGGTGACCTTGAGGTAGTTGGAAACAGGCCCTTGCGGGGTGGCTTCCAGGATCGTGGGGTTGGTATCTTCCGTGCCGAGGGCATCCTCGGCGCGCACGGCAAAGTAGTGGGTGAGGCCATTGGTCAACCCGGTGACGGTGAACTCGAAGGGGAATCGTCCGGCGCCTGTCCCGCGGAGGTAATTGTCAGGGGTTGTCGGCGTGATGGCGGCAAGCTTGATTGCGGAAGTGAAGTCGAAATCCTCTTGATCAGAGTAGTAGATGTTGTAGCGGACGGGTCCGGTTTGGTCTCTGGCCACGTCCCAGCGAACGGTGACCTGTCGGTTGCCGGCCTCAACTTCCTGGATTCCGACTCGGGGAGCTGGCGGGGTTGAGTTTGTCGCGGCGGAGCTGTCCCAGAGAGGCTCGAGTACGTCCGGGTTTTCGTGGTTCCATGCGATGGCGGTCGTATTGAAGGGCGTGGTGTTGAGTGCTGGGTTGGTCCGGTAAAGTGACCAGCCCTGCTTGCCTTGGGATTCAAGGAAG
Organism: Verrucomicrobiaceae bacterium; assembly: GCA_024229495.1. GTDB lineage: Bacteria > Verrucomicrobiota > Verrucomicrobiia > Verrucomicrobiales > DEV007 > CACIUL01. The sequence goes on from JAAESJ010000312.1 coordinate 7,706, forward strand.
TCCTCTGCGGAGAGGTGGGCTGGCTCTCCTGGCGTGGTGTATCCAAGTGCCAGCACCGTGAATCCATCGCCTCTCTGGGACTCGGCATTGATCTTGGGTGCAAAGTTATATCGGTTGTCGTCGAAGAAGGCGGTGGGCGCTGCGGAGGCACTGCTGTCGGTGTAATAACTCTCGTAGAGGATGAGGTTAAGATAGGGGCGGAGTGTGAACTCGTAGTGCTTGAGGTTTGGGTTGTAGAAGAAGAGTCCACGGTTGCCCAGCATGATCTTGTCCGGGAATGCCGCGGAGATACCGGCCACAAGGGATTGCAAGCCCGGTGCGGTCCATTCGTATTGGGTCACCCCGTAGGAGTTGGGTGCCGGGGTATCGAGGGTATCCAGAAGCAGCCCGTCACAATGGTAGCCGTTGCCTGCCGTACTTGTGAGCAGTTCCTCCAGTCCCGCGCGCCCGGTGGCCGACTTGGTCATTACTTTCAGGACTTCAAGCCAGGCGGGGTCTCCGGCATTGACATAATAGCCCCCAAAGGTGCGATTACGGTCGGGTTGTCCGTCGTCGGCGATGCTGTTGGGATCGGATAGCACCCCGTCATCAAGGTAGTAGGATGCAAACCCGGTGCCCCCGGGTGATGGGGCACCAAGGGGGGAGATGCCTGCCAGCGGGTCACTGTGAGAGTTGCGGGGGTCGACCTTGGGACCTGTTCCATCGCCGGTGGCCGGCGCTCCGGGGCGATCGTCCTCCCCGACGGAGATGTAGGCCAGGACCGGCACGTCATCCTTTGTGGCAGCGGTCCTGTCAGGGCCGGACTGGATGGTGGCAATTTGGGCAGGTGTGACATTACTGACCGAGGGATGGAGGATGACCATGTGGTAATGGTCGCGTGCGAACTCAGCCTGCGTATCCGTCCAGTTCCCGTAGTATATCAGGTAGGGGGTATCCGTGCTGAATCCCGGGAGCGGGCCACGCTGCGCGATGCAGACAGTGGCGCCAAACAGCCACAAAAGTAGAAGCAGGAATGTTCTCATGACGAACACGGCACCGGATACGTTCGATTAATACCGATACCAGAACAATGTCATAATGAAAACAACTATCAGCAGCCTTTAACCGGATGTCTTCCCCTGCACCTGACGTTTCCAGTGCAGGGGAACAAGCCGTTAACTCCAGGTAAGGTTAACCTGACCTAGTTCCTGTTTCGCCAGCGCACGGTTCAAGTAATCCTGAAATGTACCGACAATCAATGATTATGGCTGGAGTGTGAGCCGCCTGATCCCCCGATGCCGATCTGAATCTGGAGCCAGACAGCATGTTCATCTTCAATGGAATCACTGCGATTATAATCATATTGGATACGTCCCAGAATGTTGTCACTTAGGTTCCTTGTAAACGCAAACGAGGTGCGGTGTTTTTCCTCAAGCTCCAGTTCTTCCAGGGCTGAGATATATTCCTGCCTTACTGATAGTGTAGTCATCTCGTTAAGGCCGTAAAATAATGCGGCAGAAAACCCCCAGTCACTGACCGTCTCATCGTCTCCGTCTTCATGCGTGACTTCGGCAATTCGGCGAATTATTTCAGCCTTAAGTTTTGTTGCCCCTTCGCAGAATTCGAGGCCGTTTCCGTGATCATGACCTCCCCAAAGTTTTTGGATTCCGGCGCCGTATAACCAGGTGTTTGACTGGAATTCATTTTCACCCACGGCCAGTGAAGCTGACGCCATCAGGGTCTCTTCCCGGTCGAGGAAATACCTGACATCGGCGGAGGCTATCCAGTCTGAGATATTAATCCCATCAGCTTCAAAGTGGTGTTCATCATGATCGTCCTCACCGTGTTCATCATGATCGTCCTCACCGTGTTCATCATGATCGTCCTCACCGTGTTCATCATGATCGTCCTCACCGTGTTCATCATGATCGTCCTCACCATGTGAATGATCGTGTGATCTTGCCTTGCCGGCAGCGAAGTTAAAGGACAGGCGCTTTCTCGGCGTATAATCAAACTCAAC
>JAAESJ010000313.1 GCA_024229495.1 Verrucomicrobiaceae bacterium
CCTTTGGCGTAATCACACAAAGCACCCAGACCCTTGGCCGCATTTTCAAGGTTCTCATCACGATTACCTCCGGAGCGGCAGTTAACTCGAATAGCCTTACAACCTAATTGTGCAGCGCAATCCACCCAGCCTTTGTGTTCATCAACTGCTTGCGTACGCGCTTTGGCATCCTTTGAGTCCAGCTGATTCTTGGCATCAACCAAAATCAGCACATTCTTCATACCTTCTCCAGTAGTCCGCTTAACCAATTCACCAACATATTTTTTGTCAGTATGTTTTTCCTTAAAGGGCCTATTCCAGTATTCGATATGGGTAATGCCCAGTTTATCCTTCGCTAGAGCCGGATAATCCAGATGATCCAGTTTTCCCGAACCAATCCATCGGTGAAAGGTATATTCCTGAATACCAATCTGAAAACGGTTGGGATCATTTTTATCTTTTGCAAGAAGCGTTGGAGCAAACGAAATGATTGGAGTAGCCAAAGCGGTGCCACCAAGGAATGAACGTCGAGAAAGTGATTTCATGAGCTCAATCATACCGCCCACAATGCAAAAGGGAAGCTAGTTCTTAGAAAACACCTCGCTCAAAACCACCGCTTCAATGAGGTCATGCAACCCTTTCTTGTCCTTTTTCATTTCCTTTAGAATGTCATCAATATGCGGGCGATCAAGGGCGATCAACTCCCTGCCTAATGCGTAGGTCAAAAACCTTTCAGTCAAATTACGGGTAAACTGCGGATAACGTTCGACCATGAGCCGACGGAATTCATCCAACTTTTGAAAAGCCTGACCATTGGGCAATTTCCCTGAGGCATCCACCGGCAAATTACGACCATATTCCGTGCGCCAGCCGCCGATGGCATCAAAGTTTTCCAAGGCGAATCCAAGCGGATCGATTTTGCGATGGCACTCGGCGCACGTTGCTATTTCGCGATGCTTTACTAATTGCTCACGAACAGTAACAGCGCCACGGATGTCAGGTTCGATCACGGGAACGTCAGGTGGAGGAGGAGGAGGTGTATAGCCAAGCAGTTTTTCCAACGCATAAATACCACGAACGACGGGCGACGTATCCACACCATTAGCCGAGGCAGTCAGGAATGCACCTTGACCGATAAGGCCACCACGTTGCCCACCTTTGATTGAAACACGCTGAAACTCGTTACCCTGAACACCTTCGATGCCGTAGTGCAAAGCGAGTTCGCGATTGAGAAACGAATAGTCTGCGTCTAAGAATCCGCGCAGCGGCAGATTGTTATCCAGCACGTGGCGAAAGAACATTTGTGTCTCTTTGCGCATCGCGGTTCCGAGATTGTCGCGATAGTACACCAAGAAGTCTTTTGACGGAGGCATGGTTCCAATGTTGTCCAAATCCAACCATCGACGCACAAAATGCCGAACAAATCGATCTGACTTAGTATCGGCTAGCATGCGTTTCACTTGCGCGGACAAACCGGACCGCAGCTTCCCAGCTTTTGCCAGTTTGAGAAGAACTTCATCAGGAGATGATGCCCAGAGAAAATATGACAATCTCGACGCCAATGCGACTTCGTTCAATTCACCTTCGCCGAGATTCAAATATAGAAATCCTGGAGAACATAGAATGGCCTGAAAGCCAAGCTGGAGGGCATGTAAGGGCGCCACGCCTTCCTTCAGTTTGCCGGCTACAAGTCGCTGAATCGACTCCAGTTCTCCATCGACCGGCGGTCGGCGAAAGGCTTTTTCGGCGAAAGCTTTCAGACGCTGAGCAATCGCCTTGGCGTTTAGCTTGTCCGGTGTCAGGTTGCCATATAATGCACGGTGCCCATCGGTCGGCCAAGTTTCGAAGTGCGGGCCTTCGACGTTGATCTCCCAGACTCGCAGGCGCGGCCCCTGATAAGCCTTAAGTACGCCGTGCCCCTTCTCGATGCCTCCCTTCATGCCGACGAACGGTTTAAACTCCGGTTTATCGGCGGCCTGAGTCGTCAGAACTCGAACCATTCGCTTGGCCGCCAGAGGGCCATTACGAAAGCGGACTTCCGGTTCGTAGCCGGCTTCGAGGTAGACGTTCCACTGAAACCACTGAGGTTCTTCGTTCGTCAATTCGATGCGCGCCAGTGATGTCATCTTCGA
>JAAESJ010000314.1 GCA_024229495.1 Verrucomicrobiaceae bacterium
CTCCTTGGCCTTGTTCAATTCAAAGAGCATTTCCTCAACCATCGCGCTCGACTCACCGTCCAGGTTGCCTGTCGGCTCATCGGCAAAAAGGATTGCCGGCTCCCCGATAAACGCCCGGGCAAGGGCCACCCGCTGTTGTTCACCGCCTGATAATTGCGAAGGGAAGTGCGTTACACGTTCACCAAGACCCACGTCCACCAGCAGGTCACGTGCAAGCTCGGCGGGATTACGGGTTTTATCACCCCGCAGTTCCAGTGGCACCAGCACGTTCTCCAGGGCGGTCAGTGTCGGGATCAGCTGAAAATTCTGGAACACGAAACCCACGGACTCATTACGGATTTCCGCCCGCTCATCCTCGCTTAGCCCACCCAGCTTCCGGCCTGCAAGGATCACCTCACCACTGGTCGGGCTGTCCAGCCCCGCGCATAAGCCCAGCAGGGTCGTCTTGCCACTTCCCGAGGGGCCAACGATGGCGCAGGTCGATCCCTGTTCAACCTTGAGGTCAATGTCATGCAGGATAGCAAGTTCACTTCCGGCACTGGGGAATGACTTGCTCAGCTTCTCTGTGATAAGGATATGTTCCGACATCCGAGCTGGATTCCTAACACGAATAGGGAGCATGCGCCAACCTGCATTCTCTCACGATTTTCGCTCCTTCTTGTATAACCAGGGAAGATGCTCCACTATCAATACCCATGAGACCCATAAAATTCGCTCTCCGATGCGCCATTCAGTTCGCAATCATGGCAAGTGTCACCCTTGCCGCCGAACGCAATATCATTCTCTTCATCACCGACGACCAGAGCCCTGATGCCGGCTGCTACGGCAATGCGGCAATCAAGATGCCCAACCTCGACGCACTGGCAGCCGACGGCACCCTCTTCACACACGCCTTTGCCACCACGGCCAGCTGCTCCGCGTCACGCTCAGTGGTCTTGAGCGGCCTGCACAACCACCTCAACGGGCAATACGGCCACCAGCACCACTTTCATAAATTTGCCGCCTTTGAGAATGTGCAGTCCCTGCCCGTTCTCCTTACCCGCCACGGATACCGGACGGCAAGGATCGGAAAATATCACGTGGCTCCCGAGCCGGTATACCACTTCGAGACGACCCTGCGCGGCAACGCCCGCAATGCAGTGCAAATGGCAGACAACTCCGAGCCCTTCATTAGTGCAAAGGACGACCGGCCGTTCTTCCTTTATTTTGCGACCTCCGACCCGCACCGCGGGGGTGGCGTTGACAAGAATTCCCCGCACCGGCCCGACCTGTTCGGCAACAGGCCCAACCGCGGTTCCCACCAGGGTGTGGATGAGGTTTTCTATGACCCTGAAGACGTGATCGTTCCGCCCTTCCTTCCAGACACGCCCACCTGCCGGGCCGAGCTTGCGCAATATTACCAATCGTGTTCACGCATCGACCGTGGCCTTGGACGGCTGATTGAAATCCTCAAGAAGACCGGCAAATACGAGAATACCCTGATTGTCTTTACCGCTGATCACGGCATTGCAATGCCCGGCGGGAAAACCACCGTCTATGAACCGGGCCTACGCGTGCCTTTCATTGTGCGCAATCCCTACAACAAGCAACGCAATATCCGCAATGACGCAATGATCAGCCACGTCGACATCACTCCCTCCCTGCTCGACTTCGCGGGCGCCTACAACGCCAAGACCGGCGGGGCCCTGCAAAAGCTCATCGATTTCAAGAAACCCCAGGAACGTGCACCGGCAGAGAACCGCGGTGCTAAGGTCAGCAAGTTCCACGGCCGCTCATGGGTGCCGATCCTCACGCAGAAAAACGCCGAGGGTTGGGATGAAATCGGGGCCTCGCACACCTTCCATGAAATCCAGATGTATTATCCCATGCGCGTGGTGCGTGACCGTGATTACAAGTTGATCTGGAACATCGCCCATCCCCTGCCCTTCCCCTTCGCCAGTGACCTGTGGGCCGCCCCGACCTGGCAGGCGCAATACCGGCAGGGACCAACCACCAAATACGGGAAGCGCACCGTCCAGACCTATATCAAGCGACCTGAATTTGAGCTCTTTGATATGCGCAAGGATCCCGATGAGGCCAACAACCTCGCCGACAACCCCAAGCACTATGAATTGCTGCAACGCTACAAGGAAAAACTCAAGGCCATGCAGAAGCGCAGCGGCGATCCCTGGATCATCAAGTGGCGCTACGAGTAAGCGTAAATCACCCCATAACCTGTAAAGGGGATCATGAATACTCATCCGGAAGACTTACCACCAACGCACCCCTGCCCCGCCGGTTACCGTTATCATCTTCGGCGGACTTTTTTGTTTGGCGGGTCATTTTTATTTGCGGCTGGACTATCCTAAATGCATCTGGAAGAGCCAAAGATCATCCTTGAAAGAAAAGCAGGGCGCGAGCTTCTGGGGTGTGGAATGGCGGCCTGTGTCATTGCTTATGGCATTGTTTTTTTATTCAGGCCCGAGGCCGCTTCAGCGATGGCTGTAGTGTCTGGCATCTGTATTGCCTGCTGCCTATTAAGTATGCGTCATGACTTTTCGAGTAAAAGAAACATTATTCTAACAGTCCACGGGATTAAATTCAGTGCGGGGAGGTTCATGTATAGACAAATGGAAATCCTCTGGACTGATCTCGGTGAAGTAAATTTCAGAAGAGTTGTTGGAACCCGAGCATCAGTTTCCTGTATATTGTTGCTCAGTAAAAAGGGAATCAGTGATACGGATAATAACTATATCATCAGTTATTGTGGTAATTTAGGCAGACAGGTAAAACATTCCTCATTGACCTTGGATGCAGAAGATGCAGCGCGATTAATCGAGGAATTACGTGATGCCGGTTCTCTGGAGGCTAGATCTGAATTAATCACCAGCATCCCGACAGGTTCCGATTAAACATCAAGGATGTGAACCTCATGATGACTAACCTTGGTATTGGTCATTCCATTGCTATCACTCCGCAGCGCACAAGGGTCCGCAGCTCACGGCTGGGGGTTATTTACCCCAGAATCGCGCGAAGGCCGCTTCAACCTCGCTCCAACCATCCCCGGGTTTGAGATGACCATAGAGAAGGCCCAGCATCCTGCGATCCCACTCACCCAGCATCGGCGCCTTGCCATGATCCCGCCCCTTCTCATACATCACACTATCCGGAGTCACCGTGGTGTCTCCAAGCGGTCCAAGGGCCTGTGTCATTTCCTCAAGCAATACGTGCTGAAGCATACCTGCCTTGAGCCTGTCCACCGCAACCAGGACGGTGGCCCGGAAAATATATTTCTTCTTCGTATTCCATTTCACCCACACGAACCCGTCCTGGTTCGGGGGGGGATCGAAGCCGCATTTCCTGCCGACCTCACCAAACCGCGATCGCGGCACCATGAACACCTCGACAAGCCTTGCACTCGTTGACCGTTCCATGGAGCGCAGTCGCATCGGGGTCCCTTTCAGCGCCCCATTCAACTGATCCACCACTCCGTTTAGTAGCTTGCGGTGCTCCGGGCTTCCCTCCATCAGCACCACTTCGGGAGATTCAATCCAGCGCACCACCCTGCCATCCCCTGCCCCGAAGTCCTTCTTGATCAGAACCTCATTGAGATAACGCAGGACCGGTTTCTTGAATTCGCGTTGCGTCTTGGAAGCGGAAATCTCGTTGCACCCGGTCAGGACGAGGATCAGCGGCAACAGGAACCTTTTCATGACAACAAAGCTAACACCGGCAGAGCGCAAACAACAATGCATTTTCCATTTACCGCGCCTGCCGGTTCCTGATGCCGTCAATCCAGACAGCGGCAATGATGATGGAGCCGATCAGAACCTTCTGCACCCAGTCATCAACACGCAGCATCACGCACCCGTTATAGAGAACGGAGATGATCAGCGCCCCGATCATTGAACCGACCGGAGTACCACGCCCGCCGGAAAGCGACGCCCCTCCAATCACGACTGCCGCGATAATGTCCAGCTCCAGGGCAATGGCGGTGGTCGGGTCGCCATCGCCGATGTCCGCATAGGACATCACCCCTGCCAGGCCGAACATGGCCCCGGCAATGGTGAAGATCCGCACACGGTTCACCGTGACATTAATGCCGGAATAGCGCGCTGCCTGCTCATTGGCACCCAGGGCATAGATGTAGCGCCCGAATACCGTGTAGCGCATCAGCACCATCATTCCGGCAAGCAGGAGGATATTAATCCACACCCCGTATGAGAAGATCAGCCAGCCCGGCTCAGGATTACGCATCATCAGGGTCTTGAGGACATTGTCCGGGGTGCGCACAATCTCCTCATCCGCAAACCCCTCGGCCAGCCCGCGGGCAATCATCATCATGCCCAGGGTGACAATAAAGGGGGCAATACCCAGCCGGGCGGAAACCGTGCCGTTTAAAAAACCGGCAAAGGCACCCACGGCAATTGCAGCCAGAATCGGCACGGGAATAAACCCAAGGTAAAACACGTCACCATCGCACCAGTTCACCGTGTGGGCACACGCCACCGCTGCCAGCGCAACCAGTGATCCGGCACTCAGGTCAATACCGCCACTGACAATGATCATGGTCATTGCCAATGCCCCGATGCCGACGATGACCGCCTGCTTGAGGATTGTCTTGATATTCTTGAACGCCAGGTAGTGCTCGACGTTCTCCGGGACAAAGACGGAAATCAGGATCAGCAGAAGAAGAAAGACAAATAAGAGGCCAACCACCGGGAGCAATGCCGCCAAAAGGCCCTGCCGCCGGGAACCGCTGACACCCGTCCTGTCTGCCGACATCGATTCACTCATGCCCGTGACAATCCGTGATCAGTTAGCCGGCTTCCTGAGCAGCTTGCGAATTTTCTCCGAATCAATGTTGTTGAGATCCAGCAGAACCGCACCGGTATCCACCTCCGCCTCAAAGTCTTCACCTTTAATGGCAGCAACAATGTTCTTCACCGCCGTGTAACCCATCCGGAAGGGATCCTGCACGGCAAGGGCGGCAATTTTCTTTTCCCTCAGTGCATCGAGCAGGGCATCATTGGTGTCAAAGCCGACAAAGGCCACCTTGCCGGCAAGCCCCGCCTCATCGAGGGCACGCAACATTCCCTGGGTGGTGGATTCATTCGGGGTAAACACTCCCTGGATACTATCTCCAAACTGGTTGAGCAGGTTCTCCGAGGTCTTGATCGCCTCATCAATTGAGGTGCCGCCACGCTGGTCAACGGACACCAGTTCAATTTCCGGAGCAGCTTTCTTGATTCCCGATAGGAATCCCTCCGCCCGCTTGGTAGTACTGGCATGCCCCACGGCATGACGCAGCATCATCACCCTGCCCTTGCCGCCCAGCAGGCCGGCAAGGCGCCGGCCACACTCCTCCCCGGCATGGAAGTTATCAGTTGCCACAAAACTAATGATTGCATCACCCACAGATTCATCCAGTCCGGAATCCCAAACTGCAACCTTGATCCCGGCGGCTGCCGCCTCCTTTACCGGGCGCACCAGCGCCTTCTCATCAAGGGGAGCAAGGGCAATGCCGTCCACGCTCTGGGTGATAAAATTCTCGATGACCTTGAGCTGTCCTGAACGGTCACTTTCCCGCTGCGGTCCTTTCCAGATGATCTCCACACCCAGTTCCTCGCCCGCCTTGCGCGCACCGGCCTCCCCGGATTTCCAGAACTCATGGGTTGTTCCCTTGGGGATCACGGCAATGCGTAATCTATCCGCCTCATTACCCGGATTGCCGCCGGCAGGACCATTGGAATCATCTTTAGCGCAACCGGCAATGCACATGGCCGGGATGCCGAGCAGTAGAATAAAGCGTCTTCTCATGGAAGAGCATCCAAACCCATATCGCCCCTTGAAATCAAGCCCTCATGCAATCAAACTGGTCACCAATGGCAAAAGAACTCAACTTTAAACAGGAACTGGTAGGATGCTACGGCTTCCCGGTCGCTGAAAATCCCACCCAAGCAATGATCGAGCCGGCTTTCCGGGCAATGGGACTCGACTGGCGCTACCTCACTCTGGAAGTGCGCCCGGAGAACCTTGGCGCAGCCGTTGCCGGCGCGCGCGCGTTCGGTTTCAGAGGCTTTAACTGCACCATTCCCCACAAGGTCGAAGTAATCCCACTACTAGACGGCCTCGGTGAATCCGCAGAGTTGATGGGAGCGGTCAACTGCGTAGTGAACCGCGACGGGAAACTCATCGGGGAAAACACCGACGGCAAGGGATTCGTCTCCTCGCTGAAGGAACTCACCGACCCGGCAGGGAAATCCTGCGTAATTTTCGGTGCCGGCGGTGCGGCCCGGGCAATCAGTGTCGAGATGGCCCTGGCCGGCTGCAACCGAATCACCATCGTCAACCGCTCGGTAGAGCGAGGAACCCAACTGGTGGAACTGCTCAACTCCAAGGTCAGGGAGGCCTGTGGAGGCACGCTGGATGCCGGATTCATTCCCTGGGATGGCGACTACGCGATCCCCGCGGGAACCGACGTGGTGATCAACGCCACCTCTATCGGACTCTTCCCCGACATTGATGCTCGTATTGCACTGGATATCGAAAGTCTGACCCCGGAAATGGTTGTCGCCGACGTGATCCCCAACCCACCGAAAACCCACCTTGTCAACGATGCCACGCAGCGTGGATGCAAGGTCATTGACGGGCTCGGCATGCTGGTTTCACAGGGGGTCATCGGCATTGAATACTGGACCGGAAAAACTCCTGACTCAGCAGTAATGCGTGGCGGACTGGAGGAGGTATTCGGCAGCTGAAAAAATCACGAGATGCATCCCGGGAATTCCCTGACACAAATCATGAGCAAAAAGATCCTTTCCATTTCCTGTCCTGTCTTGGGCATGATCTCACTCAGCATACTGCTCAACGGATGTGTCATTGGCATAAAAAGATCCATTGAGTTACCGGAGGAGGTGGTTGAAGCGCTTCACTCCCCCCAAGAAAACGTCGGGAATTCCACGCACGTCATCCAGACTGCAAACGAGCAATACTACCTGAACGGACCACAACAGGCACGCCCCCCGGATGGCAGATTTCCAAAGGGCACAAGGGTAAGACTTATCCGCAATGCCGGCAGTTACTCAATCGTGCAGAGTGAATCTGGAACAACCGCCCACGTCACCTCCGATAGCCTCAAGCAAATCGTCAGGGACTAGGTAATCATCAGCGGCGGTTGGCACTGATCTCTTCTCAGGGAAGTGCGCCCGGGTCTTGGGATCGCTCTCGAATTTTCAGCCACCTTCCTGCTGCGATCCAGGAAATACAGGCCAGAAGCGCCCCGGTAACCACGTCAAGAAGAACGTGCTGACGGGTGGCCATCGTCGACCAGAGCACGCCACCCGCCCAGCTCCAAAACAACAAGCGGATAAACCAGTCGCGCAAGACAATGCCGCTTATGATCGCGGCCAAGGTCGTCACCGACGCATGCAGTGAAGGAAAAGCATTTCTCGGCAGATCAACATCAATCAGACTCAGGTAAACCCGGGAAGCCCCTGCCTGGAATTCCGGTTCCCTTTTCACTCCGCTCGGAATAAGAAGAAAAACCACCAGGGAAACAAACCCGGTGAGTGCCAGTGCTATGAGAAATCGGCGGAACTGGCGCTCTGAAGGTAGAAATCCGGGAATCAAAATAAGAAAGTAAAATGACAGGTAAAGGTAAACCGCCGCCGCACTGTTGCTGGAGTTCGCTAGGGGCCAGGGCTCCAGCATGATTGGCTCCCTGATGGAAACCCGCTGCAGGAGCAGGTAACCGGCAAAAGTGGCTCCCCCAATGACAAAGCCTGCCAGCATTCGCCGCCACAGCATCAGCAATCCCCTCTTTGAGATCCAATAGGAAGCTGCCAACAAGTCGTCCTTTCTTTCTGTTGATGGGGAACCGGTCGGGCTCATGATGAAAAACGGGTTATTGATTCCGTCAACATATCACCGCCAAACCGGAAACCGGAGCCACCCGCAGGCAATCATTGCCATGGAGAATCATGCTTCCTGTTATATAGCAATATCAAATGATACTTCGGTATCGCTGGTCATTATTTCTGCGAGGTAAAGGGTGAGGCAGGCAAGCCTGCACCATTCACGAGGTTGGGCATTGCAGCCTGGTCCCAGGCAAAACGCACGTATGCAGGAGCTGCCACCTTGTCACTCTTGACCATAAGATGATCACCAAAGACAATGGTCGCCTGTGCCGCATGCCAGACCCC
>JAAESJ010000315.1 GCA_024229495.1 Verrucomicrobiaceae bacterium
GGCTAATGCGGCAGAGGACAGCGTCAGCCTCCTGCCTACCCTGCTGGGTAAAGCGGATGCTCCACCCCGGGGCGCCATCATCAACCAGGCCTCGGAAGGTCTGGCCGTCCGGCAGGGCCCCTGGAAATATATCATGTTCCGCAATGGCACGCGTGAACTCTACAACCTGAAGGAAGACATCTCCGAAACCAAGGATGTTGCAGGAGCGAATGCCGAAGTGGTGGACCAACTGGAGAAATTGATGCAAAGCTATTTCGACCGGGGACGCAGCACTCCCGGTGCGGCGCAAAAGAAGGAATTTGATCTGCCGTTTGGTAAAAAATCCAGAAAGAAACAAAACAAGAAGAACAAGGAATAGACCCATGAAGAGGATTCCCACATTGATACTCACGATCCTGGTTGCCGTTGGCACACCGGTAACCGGACAGGCAAAAGGCAAGCGACCCAATATTCTTTTCATCATTGCCGATGACCAGTCCCCCTTTGACTTCAAGTTCTACAACCCGCGCAGCAAACTGGATGCCCCGGTCATTGAGAAGCTGGCCAGTGAAGGCATGGTCATTGATGGTGCCTACCAGATGGGCTCCTGGGTGGGTGGTGTGTGCACCGCCTCCCGCCACATGATCATGAGTGGACGAACCCTGTGGCACGTTCCCGACAAGGCGGGTCGCATCATGAACCCGCACGTCAATAATCCAAAGATGGTTCCCACCGACCTGGTAAACAACACCCTGCCGGCGGTTTTCAACCGGGCCGGTTACGACACCATGCGCACCTGCAAGAACGGCAACAGTTATGAGGCCGCCAACAAGCTTTTTCAGGTTCGCCGGGACGGCACCCGGCGTGGGGGCACCGATGAAAGGGGAAGTGCCTGGCATGCCGAGCAGGTGCTCACCTACCTCAATGAGCGCCAATCCGCCAAGGACACCGATCCTTTCCTGATCTATTTCGGATTTTCCCATCCCCATGATGTGCGGGACGGGAAACCCGGACTCCTGAAAAAATATGGTGCGATCAACCACACGGACAAGGAGACCATCCCGCCCTCCAACCCGAAGCAACCTCCCCTGCCGGTAAATTATCTGCCCACACATCCCTTCGACCATGGCCACACCAGCGTGCGCGATGAAGTGGGGGTGGGAGGTGTCTGGAAGCGGCGTGATGAGAAAACCATCCGTAATGAAATCGGCCGGCAGTTTGCCTGCAGTGAGAATATCGACATCCAGGTCGGCCAGGTACTGAAAAAACTCGAGGCCATGGGGGAACTGGATAACACCTATATCATCTATACCGCCGACCACGGCATGGCCATTGGCCGCCACGGTTTGCAGGGCAAGCAAAACCTGTATGATCACACCTGGCGTGTCCCATTCATCGTCAAGGGACCCGGAATCAAGGCCGGCACGCGGGCAACCGGTAACATCTATCTCTTGGATGTCCTGAGCACGGCCTGTGACCTTGCCGGCATCAAGGCACCCGCCACCTCGGAGGGCATCAGCTTTCGTCCGGTGCTCGAAGGGGGCAAGCAAGCAGTCCGCGAAGTCGTGCACGGGGTTTATTGCGGCGGAGGTCGTCCCGGGTCGCGTTGCGTCCGTAAGGGAGACTGGAAACTCACCCAGTATGAGGTGGAAAAAACCGGGGTGAAGCATATCCAGCTCTTCAACCTCAAGGACAATCCCCACGAGTTCATGAAAGAACATCATGCCCCCGCAGTAAAAGCATTAAGCGGAGCAAATCCGAAGCCCGGGCAGGTCAACCTTGCCGGCGATCCAGCCTGTGCCGCCAAACTCAAGGAAATGCAGGAAGTGCTCCTAGCCGAGATGCGCAGGCATGATGATCCCTACCGCTTATGGAATCAGCCAGACGATGGGCTTCCCGTGCCGATCATCCGGGAAAAAAACAAGAACAAGGCGCCTAAAAAGCCCAGGAAAAACAAGTAACCCTCTTTTGGAATCGGGGAGACCAATGGTATTGAGATGAGGATCCTCTGAACTTCTCTGAATCAGGATGGTGGGGTAGGATTTTCTCAGGTAATGAAAGTACTGGTTTCAATTGTTATAGGTTTGTTAGTTGTTGGATGTTCTTCGACTGCTCCGGCAGGAAAGTTTAAGGATTATTTTATAGGACCCATCAAAATCAGATTCCACGAGGAGAAACTGCCTGAGAATCGCAAGAGCGACCCGTGGACGGGATATGGAGTAGATGGTGGATTTCCTCAGACGGTTGTGTCTTCTCTGGAAATCACGAATGCCTCCGGCACCTACTCCCTTCCCGCCGACATGGTAAATGACCTCGGTAATCCCAACATCGGACACGTGAGGGTGCGGCAGAATGAAAAACTGTTGGAACTCTCCATGACCAACAGCGACGGGGCAGGAGGACATCACGTGTTGTTCCAAGTCGATTTGGAAAAAGCTCGGGCTTGCCGTTTTGTGAGAGTGGTCATTGAAGATGACCTCACGAAAACGCACGACTGGACGGCAATCAAAAACCGCGCTGCCGCAAAGCCAGTTAAAGGGTTAACAATAAAAGATATTGCTGGAAACTATGAGCTAAACCTTGAAGGAGGAACTGCCCAAATGGTCATCCTTGAAAACGGGAAAATTGAGTTCTACGAGAATGGTAAAAAAAATCAGGAAGAATCCAGATTGAAGATGGCAGGAAACGAAATCCATTTTGATAGTGAAAGTGGCGATGTTAGAGTTTTCAGAAGCGAACCCAACGGTGACTTAACCTATATTGCAGAGATCGAACATGGAAAACGACACGACCACACAAAAGAGCGGCAAGCCACTTTCAAAAAAATAAAGTAACGACTCCTTCTCCCTTCACCCACCCGATCGCCTCAGGTAACTCATCAATCACGATGAGACCCAAATCTCCCGGGAGATCTCACATATCTCGACACAGATTACTGGAATTAAACTGGTCCATGGCATGCGTGACTCTATCTACACTGGAGTTAACGCTCAATTACTTAACTGACCTTCAATAAAATCTCCAATGCTAGGAGGAGCTAGCGTGTAGAGATGAGGTTTGAGTATATGGAAAAGTTCCCTAGAATCGGCTCAAATAACTAGGGAATGGACAGCGAGTCCTACCTCTGGGGCCAATTTCCCGAACCCTGCATTACCTAAACTGATTTGTTGGCGTAGACTTAGGCGCGGAGTTTTTCGCTATCGGTGTTGACTTCAAAGATTCGTTTACCATCGAGGTTGACCCACGTAGCCTTGAGAGTCGCCGGGGTAACTGTGGTATCAATCTGCATCTTGAGAAAGACATTGGGTTCAGCGGCCGCATGCACCAAGTTCGGGTGTGGGACATTGAGACTCGGAATGACCCGATGGTGCATCGGGCTGATGATAAATTGCCAGAGGTCATAGCCAACGCGTGGGCCATAATTTAGGGCCCGTGATACATGAATATCACCGCCGAGGAGTAGGCAGCCTGGAATATTTTCTTGTTTGATGAAGTCGAAGATCGCATCGCGTTCATAATGGTAGGTGCCCCAGTCGTCTTTCTCGCTGTTTTTCTTATCGTCCCAGATCATGCCGGTGGTGATGCATTTAAAAGTGGCTTTACTGGCGAGCAGGGCTTTTTTGAACCACTGCCATTGTTGCTTGCCCAGACATGTGGTTTGGCTCGCATCGGCCCAGCTTTTCTCCGTGCGGCTAAACCAGCGTGGATCCAGCAGAAAGAACTCAATGGGTCCGTAGCGAAATGAGGTATAGATACCCTGGCCATTACCAAACCGATCGGGCTGCATGTTACCATTGGCGTCATGGCCAAAGGTGGCGTTCGCTCGGTATTCCGTAAAAGTGGTGCGGCAGGTGTGTTTACCCTTGAAATCGCCATGTCCGTCGTTTCGCCCAAAGTCGTGGTCGTCCCATGTTCCCCAGCAGGGCACGCGCTTAATCATCTCATGAATCTCAGGTTGGGCTAGGAATTCGCGGTGCTTTGCTCGGGCTACTCCCAAGTCAGATGTGTCCACGTAAGGCGTGTCGCCAAGAAAAATGAATCCGTCGCAACCTTCCTTAATCACCTGTGTCCAAATCCGATTAGGATCTGATGGCGCACAGGAGCCCATGCCGAGTGTCACTTTTGTTGGCTTGTTGTTGGATGGAGGGGTTTTGAAGGAACCCTCCAATGCGTTGTACCCGTCCTCACCACGAGGTTGGATCGTGAATGTATAAGAAGAATCCGCCGACAGGCCCTTGACGTCTACGACCGCGGTGAAGTCGTGATCGGGGTCGAGCTTGGTCTCAAACTTTGAAACTTGGCCGTCCTCGTCAGTCATTTTGCAAATCCAGTCTAATCGTTTATGATCGGCTCTACTGGGGCGAAACCAGATTCGAGTGCGATTCGTGTCGGTGTGGCCAATCATGGGGCCAGTGGGCGGTTCGGAGGGCATCGGCGTCGCCTTCACATCCGGTGCTTTGCCGGTTTTAACGAGCGCGGTATATCCTGCTACGGCCGCAAAGAACACTTTGCCATGTTTCAAAGCTCGATCAGACACACTTACCTTGCCCGAGTTGTCGAAACATTTGTCGACCCACAAGCCGGACACGAGAAAGCGTCCTTTCCCGTGAGCCGCTTCGAGCAGGCATGGGGATCCGCCGTTGGCCTCTGAGGCGAGCAGCACTTTCATCCCTTCCCATCGATCAACGCTCTCCCAGTTCACGTTCCCACGGTCTATATCGTTTTTGCTGAATCGGCCGGCATTGTCGCCAAGCCAGTGGTTGATAATCGGGTGTTTCGAATCGATCGGGTAGCCATCATTGAGATCGCGGTCGCCTCTAATCACTTCGACGCCTTTGGGTAGATAAGCGACCGAATTGCCGAATTGATCCGATTGGGTCATCTCAAGCACGACACCCCCGGCGTCAACAAATGAGCGGAGAGATTTACTGTGCGTTTGGATATACAGCCGATAGGGCTCCGCATTATTCACGAAAGAACCAAAAACAATTAGGTCAACTCCGCCATACTGCCGATCGGCTGGGCGCGTGATGTCGAGTTGGGTAACTGTCATCCCCGCTTGCCCGAGGAGTTTCCCCGCCCCGATGGATTCCTTTGTCCAGCGATCAGGATATTCGAGCACAGCGACACGAAGCCCCTTCCCTGGGAGCTTGGCCATGTCCGGTTGTGCCCGAGCCGACCCGACTCCGGATGCGACCGCAGCCACCCCAGCACTACCCGTCATAAACGTACGTCGGCTAATCCCTTCCTTCATTACGGAATCTTCACCAAGAATAGTTTTAATATCAAGCTTCAATGAAATCTCCAATGCTAGGAGGAGCTAGCGTGTAGAAATGAGGTTTGAGTATATGGAAAACTTCCCTAGAATCTGCTTAAATAACTAGGGAATGGACAGCGAGTCCTACCTCTGGAGCCAATTTCAATCACCCCTGAAATTCTCTCAATCAGGATGGAGGGGTAGGATTCTCTCAGCAATGAACACACTGATTCCGTCAGACAACCTGAATCGTTTCTTTAGGGTCCATTTCATATTGGCCCTTGCAGTCCTCTTTTCTTCCTTAACCGGCGTAGCAGTCTCAGCAGAGAAAAACAAAGCCGCTTTTCTAAAGACCTATTGCGTGAAATGCCATAATGCAGAAAAGCATAAGGGCGATGTTCGACTGGATCAGCTTGCCTTGCGTGTGAATGGCGACAATCACAAACTGTGGGAAGAGGTCGTGCACAACCTCCAGCGGGGCGACATGCCGCCCGAGGATGCCAAGCAACCCAAGGCGGAGGAACGCCAGGCCTTTCTTTCTGAGGCGATTGGGTCATTAACGAGGTACGAAGTGGATGTGAAGGGTGCGCGCGATCCCTTGACGCGCCTGACCAATAATCAGATCGCGCATAGTCTTCAGGACTTATTAAAAACTCACGAACATATTGCCGACCAGCTCATTGGCGACCCGGTCGACAAGCACGGTTTTTCCCGGCAATCGGAACTCGATCTTTCGGGTTCATACCTTCAACTCTATACCGATGCGCTCGAACGGATCATCGATCGGGCGATTCCGAAGATCGAACCAACTCGGCCTAACATGTTTCGCATCGTTGGCAATGATTGGGAAAAATGCCACTGGGCGGGGGACAACTATCTTTATCTGGGGCATCGGCGGTTGTATGAGGGGCCAAAGTGGATCGGCGATGATTTCGAGATCCCGATACCACCCAAGCACGAATACCGAATGTTCCTGCGTGAAAACAGGAGCAAGGGCAGATTCCGGATCAAGTTAACCTTACGCAATGAGCCGCCAACCTACGGGTATGGAGAGCATTTTCTGATTAAACCTGGATTTGCTATAGCCAAAGCGGTTCCCGACCAGGAGGTGTTAAAAAAATTAGCCAAGCCAAGCATCGTACAAATCCCGAAGGAGGGCATATATCAGGTGGATGTTTTCTTAAACCCACCGAGAAACCCGGCGGTCGCAGCGGATCCTTCAAAATTGAAGCAGGGATTGGTGAGTGCCTGGGGTTTAAACGGTAACACTCAGAGTAAATCCAAGCGTAAGGAATTGACCGGGCAACTCGTGGGTGGCGCAAAGTACCTTGATTCACCAATAGGCAAGGAAGGGAAGGCCATTTCCTTGGATGGGCATGATGATGCGGTGGTGATCCCGCGCAACCCCTTGATGGATGTGGGGAAAGGGGACTTCACCGTGGCTGCCTGGATAAATCCAAGCGAGTTGCGGCAGGCGGGTATCGTTTGCTTGGGTCGTTACAACTGGGTTCACGGATGGTATATGGACATGCTGCAAGGGGGTGTGTTGCGGATTGAGACGGTCAGTCCTGCCAACAAAGGCAATGGGACCGTAGTTTCGAAACCAGGCATCCTCAGGGCAAACACCTGGCAGCACGTAGCGGCGATGGTACGGCGGGGCGAGAATCAAACACGATTGTATGTCAATGGATTTGAGGTGGCCTCCGGAACCGTTGCCCCCACCAACCTAGATAATTCGGCGGTGGCTATGCACATTGGACGGATACAGGGTTCCCGGCTTTTCAAGGGGCAGATGGATGAGGTGTGTTTTTACAATCGAGCGCTGGACGTGAAGGAAATCCAGGCCCTATTGGAACCCGGGAAACAATTCGTGCGGGAACCTCCGGAACCACCACAGGAACTTACTGTGAAATTGGGCGGGCGCGAATTTACCGAATCCATCCATCAACCCGCATTTCTTGGAGTTCGCTTACCGGCGGGGCCATTGCAGGTGAGCGCTCGCTATGGGGACGACTTAACCCCTTATCGGGTCGTTCTTACTCCAATGCCTACCGAGAGTGAGTTTGCCATTCGATATAGAAAATTTGAACAACGGGGGGCCAATCGTACCCCGCAGGAAATCGGCGTGTACCTCGATCAGTCCGGCAAGCATCCTTACAAGTTGGTGGAGCCGATCACCGTCCCCGTCAAAGCAGGCCCACAACAATTTGAAATGTTCGGTACCCTAGAAGATCATCTCGGCGTCGTTTCCGACCCCATTGTAGCCGAAGATCGAAGCCCCGGTTACTGGCTGAAGTTCCGCACGCTAACTATTGTAAATCATAACAAGCTCAAAGGGTTTAAACTGCCTGCGCGATTTAATTGGACTGAACCAATTTATCTTGTGCGGCCCGATGAGCAATGGATCAAGGCGTTTGGCCATACTCATGGTTTAATCCCCTCGGCAAATGGAAACAACGGCACACACGGTAATGAAGCAAAGGGCCCCGCGGTATATCCAGACGCAATGAAAACGCATGGCCACGTGGTCATCGAAAAAGTGGAATTTGAAACGCCGTTCTCTGCAAGTTGGCCCCCACCTGCCATCCAGCCATTCTTAACCGGTGGAAAACTGAACCGAAAGGAAATGCCCGATAAGTTGGAGTTGTTCGCGGGGCGAGCTTGGCGAAGACCCTTATCCAAAGCCGACGCGATTCAGGTCGACAAGATATGGGCAGAAGAGATTACCGCTGGTAGCAGTGATCTTGAAGCATTGCGAAGCTCAATCGTCACGATACTAAGCGACCCACGTTTTTTATATCTGCGCCGATCCGATAATTATGACCTCACCTCCCGTCTGTCTTACTTCCTATGGAACGGACCACCGGATGCACAGTTGATTGCGCTGTCGGGTGACCATGACCCTCTTGATGACTTTAAGATCGAACAGCAGGTCGATCGACTGCTTGCTGACAAGCGCGCGCGCCGATTTGTTAAAGATTTTGTCGCGCAATGGATCGATTTCACCCGGTTGAATCAGATCGCGGTGGACCCGAATTACTACCCTTCATTCAAAGACCGAGGCATGCGAATCAGGGAATATATGAAGCGGGAATGTGTCGAATTCTTTGCGCGCGTTCTTCACGAGGATGTGAGTTGCCTCAGTTTTCTTGAATCTGATTTCGTGATGGTGAATGAAGTGCTGGCTGAGCATTATGGCATCACCGGTGTCTTCACGCCGAGATTTGTGTCCGTTGATGCGCCCAATGATCGAGGTGGCGGCGTCTTGGCGCAGGCTGCGGTCATGCTGGCCCAATCTAACGGGCAGGATGCCCACGCGGTAAACCGTGGGGTTTGGATTCGTTCGCGACTACTGGGTGATCCACCGTCCGACCCGCCACCAGATGTGCCTTCATTGCCGGAACCCTCCAGCGATGCCAAAGCCAGGGCCCCAGTGTCAATCAAGCAAAGACTGGATTTGCACCTCAAGACAGGCACAACATGTTACGACTGCCACAAGGATATTGATCCATGGGGCATTGCCACCGAAGGCCTTGATGCGGTGGGCCTGCTGCGAAGGTCAATTAAGAAAGCTGGCCCAGTTGTTAAAAAAGTCACGATTGACGAACAAGAGATCAACGGTCTGTTGCCCTTGAAAAAGTTCCTGCTCGAACAGCGCCAAAAGCAATTCGCATATGGCTTTACTTGTCATATGCTTTCCTATGCCCTAGGCAGACCGATCACCTTTCGTGATGAGCAGACCGTGCTGAGTCTCCAATCGAAATTCGAAGAAAGCGGATACAAAATGCGAAGCCTGATCAAAGCGATTGTCACGTCAGAGGTTTTCAGGCACGATTCACAATCAAAGGTTCAAGAATGATCGTTGCACCAAAATGGGCAAGTATGCAGGAAGACAATGATGGCTAAGAGAATGAATATTAATCGTCGCACATTTCTTCGCGGTGCTGGTGGTGTGGCCCTGAGCCTGCCGATTCTCGATTGCATGGCGTCCGATCCGGCAAGTGAAATCCCCAAGAGGCTCCTGGCCCTGTACGTGGGGCACGGATTCGCCCTGCATGGTGATTGGAGTTGGTACCCGAAATTGGTCGATGGCCAAATGCAATTTGGCAAGTCAATGGAAGCCTTTAACCCGTTGGCTAAGCACGTTACCATTGTAAAAGGATTGGAGCACCCCCATTGCGTGAGTGCCGGCGGCCATAGTACCGCGGATTCATTCCTTACCGGCAGTAACCCCGCTGCAGCGGTGAAAAGTCCTTCACTCGATCAAATCGCCGCGATGACGCACGGACATAAAACGCGTTACCCGAGTCTTGTGCTTGGCAATGAAGGGGGTTTGGGCGGTGAAGGGAGGTCGAACACGCTTTCTTACAATCAATTCGGACGCGGCATCCCTTCCTCGAATAACTTACGTGGGTTGTATGATGCGATGTTTAATGCCGACCCGGAATTGCAGAAAAATCAGCACCGACGATTGGCCAAAGATAAACGCCGTGTCGATCGTGTTCTGGCATCTTACCGCGAGATGAAACGCAAGCTCGGACGCGACGATTCGCAGAAGCTGGAGCACTACCTTCAAGCATTGCGAGATGTGGAGAAAGAGATCGAGCGCATGGAGCGCTGGACGGCAACTCCTAAGCCAAAGGTGCCCACAGATGAGTTGGCGCTTAACGCCTCCGTGCAGGATCCGGTGGCTTTCATCCGCACGATGTACAATCTCATTTATCTGGCGTTCAAGACAGATTCAACCCGTTATGCGACCTACATGTTGCAGAGCATGAATAGCAGCAAGTGGGATAACATTCCGATCGGTCTCGGGCTCGGTGTTACCCACCATCTGCTGGCCCACAACGCGGCCAAAGGTGCTGCACAAGCCGTCCCCTTGGGGAAGTACGACAAATTTCAGGGCGATCTGCTGGCTGAGTTCATCACTAAGCTGGCAAACACGCCTGAGGGTGAAGGAACGATGCTCGATAACACGGTTGTGCTCTACGGCAGCAGCAACAGCCAGACACACGTCAATACCAACTATCCTATGATGTTGGTGGGAGGCGAAAAACTTGGCCTCAAACAGGGTGCATTTCACGATTTTGGAAAAAAGGCCCCGCCGCTGTCGAACCTCTATCTAACGTTGATTAAAGCACTGGAAGTTCCTGCCAAGCAATTTTCCGACAGCATCGGAACTATTCCAGAAATCACGGCTTGATCTGTCGGCGCAATCACGGTGAGGCCCAAGTCTCCCGGGAGATCTCACATCTCTCGAAACAGATTACACAGTTGTATCCACGACTAATTCTCTGAGTCACCTCTGAGCCCAATTATAGAAATTCCAGGAACCCACTGCTTCCAATTGGGATAGTTTGAAAAAGAGTGAAATGTGTTTTGGGAATCGAACCCAACGAACATCAAAACCCTCGTTTTGAGAGGAAATACAGCTCTTCTCACTTCGCACGTTGAGAATCTCAAAGTGCTTTTCTCCTCTTGCCTTTCGGTGTCTTCTCACTTGTTCTACCGAACTTCGGGTTGAGCTTGTCCGGGGTCGGCGCCTTGGTGTTTTTGACCCAGGTTAATAATTCCTTCTTCATTGTCGCTGTGCGCTCGGCCTGCTCGGTGGCGAGGTTCTTTCTCTCGCTGATATCATTTTTTACATCATAGAGCTCGACGCTCTTGTCTTCGTAAAAGTAGAAGATCTTCCAGTCGCCCTTGCGCATTACAGTGGCGGGTACGGCGCGCCAGTAGGGCTCGGTCGTGCCGTGGACCGGCTTGACCTTGCCGGCTCCGCCGCCTGTCAGGTAAAGCGGGTAGTGCCAGAAGATGGCGCGTTCATCCGGCGCCTTCTTGCCTTTGAGCAGGGGCAGAAAGGAACGGCCATCCACCGGCTGATTTTTTGGCAGCTGGGCGCCGGCGATCTCGGCGAAGGTGGGCAGGAGATCCACGCTGGTCAGCGGCGTGTCGCAGCTGGAGTCGGGCTTGATGACTCCGGGCCAGGTGACGCAGGTGGAGACGCGGATGCCGCCTTCGAAAAGCGCGCCCTTGGCGCCGCGCAAGGGTTCCATGTTGGTCACCGGAGTGCCACCGTTGTCCGATGAGAATATGAAAATCGTATTCTTATCGAGTCCGGTCTCCTTGAGCTTGCCGCGGATGCGCCCGACGCTCTCGTCCACC
>JAAESJ010000316.1 GCA_024229495.1 Verrucomicrobiaceae bacterium
ATTTGTAATCAGTAGGTCGACGGTTCGAGTCCGTCAGCCGGCTCCATTTACAAACGTTGTAGATACAAGGGTTTAGCGCATCAAAGCCACTGTCATCATCTTACAGGCGGGGCTCGCAATGGCAAGTTGATACACCAACTTGATACACTTTCCCCTGTTCCCTGCATCCTGCACCCTGCTCATTGAACACCGTCCAGGGATCATGGATCACCCAGAACGACTCTTGCGCAACGTCTGACCGCAAACAGGGGAAACGGGGCATATGAGACAATGCCCACTTTTGCAGCATACCCCACCCGTACCTCTGGGGTTTTTTTGAGCGTGCTCAGCTTATATGATTAGGGGGCGTGAAAAAATTTCTGTTCTTTACCCGTTGAGCACAGAAAGGTCGATCGACACCCGTCTTTACGCGCCGTCCTCGATCCCTAGATTTCTGCGGATTATCTTATCAAGGATATCAAGATCCTTAACGTTTTTCACTGCGATATTATCCGCAGATTCCTCCAACATCATCCTGCCATACTCTGTCACGTAGTATTGATAACCCTCAGCTACATCGTATTTCATTATTTCCATTGCTTGCTGGTAGAGCGCTTCCTCTTCTCCCCTTTCTGACCGGACCGCGAAAGGCCAAACTCAGTTCCGCGTCACGCGGTAGAGCATCCTCGGCACGCCGAGCAGGCTGGTCCCCCCCAGAGAGGGGTCGCCGTCTTGGAAGGTGGTGACCGTCGCCGGAGCGGCGGCGGCGGGGTAGCTGTCATCGATCTCCTCCCAGGACGGGATGCCGTCCGGGGTGCGTTCGAGGATGAAGCTCTCCCCCGGGAGCGAAGGCCAGGAGATCTCGACGGTCGGCATGGCCGGATCAGGGGTGTAGGTGACCTCGGTGATCTGGAACGGCACTTCCGCTGGCTCTGGAATAACGCCCACGTTCGCACGAAAATCGTTCGCGGCGAGAGTCCCTTCTCCAGCCCACTGTCCTGTACCATTAAAGTAGTCCTCGCCATTCACTTGCTGATCATAGACCGCCAAGCCACCGATCTGGCCTACGAACCAGTTGGAGTCGCCGATCTTTCCCCCGACCTCCAATTCGGACCCGGATTCCATGTCATCAAAAATTAAGTCTCCGCCGCCGCGATCAACCTTCTGGAGCACTCCATTAATCCAGAGATTCGCATTGCCATCAAGTGAGCTATAGCTGAGGAGATAGTGGACAGGCACACCGATGGGAATTGCCTCGTCGTCATCCTGCGTATCCCATCTCATCTCGTGATTATTGTCTGAGTCCCTCAATGAGGGGCGATAACCGCCGCCCCTGCTCTCCAACTGAAAACGTGGAAAATCCCCGTCGTCCCCGCCCTCGAAACCCCAAATGTCCGCATCGTCCTGATCGGGATGGTTGTGGCCATAGTCCAGGAGCACCCATGTCGCAACGGTGAAATCGCTATTATTGAGGGAGTCAAGAGTGGGCGAATCAAGATTAACATCAAGGCCCTTGCTGTTACCATCTTCGGCGAAATCCCAGGTAGGCTGCGGCTGACCAGCAACCAGGGTCACGTCGTCACTGCCGCCCTCTATTGCGATCTGACCATGTCCGGCGCCTTCGGTATCACCCATCGCCACGATCACTCCTGCGTTTGCCGAAGAGGCAACCAAGAACCCCACTGCCACGGCTGCCACGAACGGAAATCCTGAAAATTTACTCATGCGCATCATGTTTCCTTTCAATCTGTTTGCTAAAGACTAGCTGGCAATCGACCCAGAAATTAATAGCGATTTAACACCAACTACGCTCATGGCGGCAAGAACAATACCGCACTCTTGTATCTATATCTGTATCTGTGACTTGATACAAAGTTGATACAGTCGTAGAGGGTGTATGCCCTTCGGCGTTAACCTCTTCTGTAACTACCACCTCACAGGAGACACTAAAGCGCGCAGTGGACTCACTCCCCACGATGCAGGTCGCTTGATTGGGCGGATGGGATAGAGGGATTGTTAAAACCTCTTTTCGGATATTAGTACACCGTCCTTGTAGATTGCTTCGCGGGTCAGTTTACCATCTTCATTCCATGAACGAAACACCCCATGCCATTTGCCGTCTTTGGAGTTACCTTCGGTCTCCTTCTGACCGCTCTCATACCAAGATACAGTTCTCCCATGATCCTTGCCGTCCTTGATTTGCCACAACAAAAACTGACCAACAAATACTGAGGTTTTCGCCCATCCTGTATATGGCTCTTGCTGGTTTGGAAGGTAAAACACCCCATTCAAGACATCGGGCTTGTTTCCAATCCGCTTTTGTAATTTATCCACATCTACAGCTTCCGCGAGAACCCTTTCGCGTGTCGCTGCGTCATCCAAATTCGGTAACTCTCTCTGTTGAACCTTATCTTTAAGGGGATTTTGGACCGCATTTCCTATTTTTATTATCGTAACTTTTTGTTTATCACCATCAGCTTCCACTTCAACTTGATCACCCGCCTTCGGGCTTGAAGAAGGGAACAACATCCCCCCATTTCTTTCTCCGTCTTCAAAAACCAACACCTCATTGCCTTTGAGCTGATAAGTTAATCCTAGATCTCCGACCAGCACACCATTCGCATTGAACGTCATCTGCACTTGCCCTTTCTCTTTCGTCTCCAAAGTGATCACCTTACCAACAATGCTGTCCTCAAGTGACGGCTTGCTGCACCCACCCAGGACAATGAGCAGTGAAAGTAAAACAAAGATCCTCATTCTTAAATCTTACCACTCACACATCGCGCTAGCCCATTACAAAAGCACACGGATTTTGTAACACTACCACCCCACAGAGCACAAGCGCACAAGCCCACAAGGGCGGGTGGCTTAGTGGTTGGGGGTGATTATTCACCCCCCACGATGCAGGTCGCTTGATTGGGGGGATCAAGCCTCAGGATCCCCGAACAACTGACCATGAATCATAGGTCAGGGCACGGGGTTCATGCCCCTTTGTCGAGCGTCTTTAAATACTCATCCTCGTCCTCATAGATCTCGTTGCTGCCGCAGGAGTGGCACCTTTGCTCAGATTGCTCTTTCCGGCCGTCCACGACAAAGATCACCTTGCAGGTAGGGCAG
>JAAESJ010000317.1 GCA_024229495.1 Verrucomicrobiaceae bacterium
CATCGACCCCGTGCTGTCCGCGAAGGTTTTCACCGGAACGTCCACGGCATTGAGCATCGAGACAAACAGGTTGGTAAGTGGCACCTTCTTGTCGCCCTCGAAGTAGTGCAGGTTCCCGTGCTTGAAGCCCAGCGCATTTCCTCCCGCCACCTGAATCGGATAGTTCCTGGTATTGTGGGAGGCGTGCGGATGGGCTGAGCCCCAGACGACTACCGTCTGGTCGAGCATATTGCTGTCGCCTTCCGGAGTATCTCGCAAACGCTGCAGGAAGTAGGCGTGCTGCTTGGCGCGCCAATTGTCCCACTTTCCTGATTCGGTTGGACGCTTGTGCGCAATGTCGTGAGTGGCTCCCTTGTAGCCGAGCACGTAGGTCGCATAATTCCACAACTCGCTGCCACTGGAATGCTCGCTTTCGAGCATGAGGGTGGCAAAGCGGGCGGAATCGGTCTGTAACGCAAGGTAGAGCAAGTCATACATGCATCGGGTGTATTCCTCCGGATCCTTGTGGGAAACCTCAAGATTCAGCCCCTTGGTATCGACATTGGGCAATGGCTGGTGTGTCCATTGACTGGTGCGCTCGACTCGTTTTTCCAAAGCGCGTATGGAGTCGAGATACTCCGCCATTTTCTGTTGGTCTTCTTTTCCAAGCCGACCCTGGAGCCTCCTGGAGTCCTCCATCATCAGGTCGAGCACACTCGCCTCGCGTTTGAGGTCGGCGCGAACTTGCTCGACCCCCTTGCCTGAGTAGGGCTTGAATAGTCGGTTGAAAATCTCCTGGGGTCGGTGCATCGACGGGATCGGTCGACCGGGACCGTAGTGCGAGAGTGTCTTGGCACTGCCATAGGATCCCGTACCACCCTCGGTGCCTAACACGAGTGAGGCGTAACGGGTCTGATGTCCATTCACCTTCGCAGCGAGTTGATCGACGGAGATGTTGTTTGTTTTTTCCGTTCCCGACATATTGGCCCCGGTAGCGAAAACATCACCACTGCTGTGACCGCCCATTCCGACCCCCCCTTCGTGTTCAAGGCCGCGCAGGTAACTCACGGAGTCTTTCAACGGAGCGAACGGAGCTGCCGATTGATTAAAGGTAAGAGGACCGGCGTCCTTGCATGGCCACCAGTTCCAGCCGTGGTGCGAGCCGTCCTTGGTCTTCGGTTCGTAGACACCGTAGGAGATGTAGCTGACCACCATGCGTTTGGGCAGCGCCTTGCCTTCGGCTGCCTTGCCCCAGGACATGCCTTGGAGCAATGGCAGAGCCAGTGCGGCACCACCACCCCTGATGAATTCGCGTCGGTTAATATGCCAGGACTTCTCTTGCATAAGGTTATTCTTCCTTGCTTATAGTTCCTGTGAATATCGGGCTCTGGCAAACGGATACAATCATGTCCTGCAGCTTGTATCCATCTTCTTGCCCCAGCTGCAGCAACTTCTTGACCTCAAATCGATCGCGGTAGGTGAGCTCCCGGCCGATACCGTAAGTCATGAGCCTGCGGATGACGTTTTCGGCAATCTCAGCCTTGTGTTCCTTGAGTAGATATTTCTTGAGTTCCTGCATGCCGTCAACCACGGGGCCGTGAGGCACGCGCGAGGAGGCCTCCACTTCCTCCGTATAGATCGATTTCAGGTAGGCCTGATAATCTGCAAAAGTCTTGTCTTTATTATGGCTGAAACCCCGCACCCGAACCTTCTCCTTGGGAATCAAGGGCTGGTATTTCCCGATTGCGTTGTAGCGTTCGAATGGAATTCCCCATGGATCAAGCCGCACGTGGCAATCGTTGCAGCTTTCCTTATTCCGGTGGAGCGCGAGCAGGCTCTTAATCGAGACCGCTTCATCCGCGGAATCACCCACGGAGTCAGATAATGCCGGAACTTCAGCAGGTGGTGGCTTGACCTCATCGCCCAGAATCGCCTCTCGCAACCAAACCGCCCGATAGATCGGGTGTGGGGCGGAACCGGTGGAATTCCCTACCAACACGGACCCCTGGGTCAGAAGTCCTCCGAGTCGATCTTCAGGTTGGATCGAAACGGCACGAAGCCTCAATCCCTCGACCCCGCCGACTCCGTAATGCACCGCGAGCGGTTCGTTGAGGCAAGCAAAATCAGAATCGACGATGTTCATGACGCTCTCGTTGGTTCTGATCAATTCGCTGATGAAGCCCACCGTTTCCTCGTGCATGTAGTCGCGGATGGTCGGACGGAACAGCTGATCCTGACCACGTCGCTCACCGACGTGCACGGTGTAGAGAAACCGCGGAAAAAGATCACGGTTGATGTTCACCGTTTTCATTTTGGCAATGCTCAGCCACTGGGTGGTGAAGTTCTCGACAAAACCTGCCGCACGCTTGTCGGCTAAGAGTCGGCGGACCTGGGCCTCAATGACCGTGGGGTCATTGAGCTTATCTGAGGCAGCGAGATTAAAGAGCTCCTGATCCGGCATGCTTCCCCAGAGGAAATAGGATAGACGCGAGGCGAGTTCGTATGGTTTGGTCGCGGCGGCCTCATTAATCGCTGCATGATAAAGAAACTGCGGTGATATCAACACCATCGCCAGCGTCTCGCGCATCGCCTGCTCAAGAGTATCGAACTCTGCATCGTAGATCTTGTAGATCCGGAAATAATGATCGACCTCACCTCTAGCAACCGGGCGCCGAAACGCCCGTGACATGAAGCGTTTGATGACCTCGTAAGCATACTCGCCGCTCTTTGTGTCACGCAGAGGTGATTCAAAGAGGATCCGCGTGTGGTGCTCCGGCGGCCAGTTCTCAGCCACGGGGGCCTCGAACTCGAGCGACTCAAGGACCACGCGGGGAGCCTTGACACTCCAGGAGGCATCAAAGCCGCTCTTGCGGTGATCGTTGAGTTCGCCGTTGTCGAAAATATTCTGGGCAGTGATGGTGATGCTGGGTGGGCGTGTCTTGTTTCTGTGCTTGCTGGCCGGCTGGACCGGGATGTTTTCGATACGCCCACGAAATTCAAACTCCTTGAGTTCATCATGAGTGTTTGTCAGGTGAACGATTCCCACTTCTCGATAGACTCCTGATCCTGAATCATGGCGGAGGTCGGTGCCCATCACCAGGCGAAGTGGCACTTCCCTGAACCCCGCAGGGAAATTCCCCGATGCCTTGACGCGGATTCTGAATTCACCGGTCTTGGGCCAGCTTTTCAAGCCGACGGTTTTCCTGCCGACGCCAGGTCCCTGATAGACGCCAATTTCGGCCTGAGTCAATCCGTCTTTGCCTGGTTTTCCATGTTCCCACTTCGCGCTCAATCGGTGAATGTCCGGCTTTCCAGGATCGACAATCGCACTTGCCATGGATTTGCGTGCCGCCTCCTTGTAACGAACCAGTTGATCCGGCCCGATCATCATCATTTCCGCAGTATTATTGAAATGATACGGCTTGTCCGGGTCGACGGGCAGATCCTTGGCCAGCTCCAGCTCGAACCCCAATAAGTCCCGCATCGTGTTCTGATACTCAAAGTTGGTGAGCCGACGTGTCGTTGTGGCAAGCGCAACTTTGCTGGCTTTTTTGACGTAG
>JAAESJ010000318.1 GCA_024229495.1 Verrucomicrobiaceae bacterium
AGTCTTCTCTGATGGCTCTTCAGCCTCTGCAAGTGTTGCGGAAGGTGCAACTACAGTTGCAACATACGCTGCTACTGATGCTGATGGAACAACTGCACACAACACAGTCACTTACACGGTAAGTGGCGGTGCTGACCAAGGGAAATTCAGTGTGGCCTCAAGCACAGGTGCTCTAACTATGACTGCTCAGGATTACGAGAACCCAGGTTGTGGATCTGGAAGTGACTCGCTAACTTGTGTTGTTGTACTAACAGCAACCAGTGGTTCACTAACAGACACAATTACTGTGACAGTGACAATTACTGACATCAACGATAACACCCCAGTCTTCTCTGATGGCTCTTCAGCCTCTGCAAGTGTTGCGGAAGGTGCAACTACAGTTGCAACATACGCTGCTACTGATGCTGATGGAACAACTGCACACAACACAGTCACTTACACGGTAAGTGGCGGTGCTGACCAAGCATTGTTCAGTGTGGTCTCGAGCACAGGTGCTCTAAGCTTCTCAACAGCTCCTGATTACGATTCAGGATCTGCTTGTGATGGCGGTAACAGTTGTGTTGTTGTACTAACTGCAACCAGTGGTTCACTAACAGACACAATTACCGTGACTGTTGCAATCACTAATGCTAACGACAACTCGCCTACCGACATGGCACTATCTGCAGCCAGTGCTGCTGAGAACGCAGCTGCTGGAACAGACATTGGAACTCTGTCAACAACTGATGCTGATGCATCTGGTAACGCACACGTTTACTCACTAGTGACTGACTCTGGTGGAGCAACCGCATACAGCGGTACTGACTTCGCAATAGACAGTGCAGTCCTAGAGGTCGGGTCCAGTCCGAGCTTCGATTACGAGAGCACAACCTCCTACACGGTATACGTAAAGGTCGCTGATGGCAGCAACACTGCCTACGTCGAGGCCTTCACAATCTCGATCACCGATGTCAACGATAACTCCCCAGACTTCCCTGCTGGTAGCACAGCCTCTGCAAGTGTTGAGGAAGGTGCAACTACAGTTGGAACATACACAGCTACTGATGCTGACGGAACTACTGCACACAACACACTCACTTACGAGATTACCGGTGGTGCCGATGAGACGCTTTTCAGCGTGGTATCGAGCACTGGAGCAATCAGCTTCTCAACAGCTCCTGATTACGATTCAGGAACTGCTTGTGCAGCAGGTAACAGCTGTGTGGTCGAATTGACCGTAAGCGACACCGAGGATACAGACACAATTACTGTGACAGTTGCAATCACTGATGCTAACGATCAGGCACCTACTTATGCAGGTGGAGATGTAACGCCTTCTGTAACTGAGGGAACAACTGCTGTAGACTCCTTTACTGTAGTCGACACAGACTCGGGCGACTCGAACTCATGTACTCTCGGTGGTGCTGATTCGGCTTCGTTCTCCTGTTCAGTAAGTGGAGATAGTGTGAGTATTGCCTTCAATTCCGAACCAGACTATGAGAATCCTGGTTCAGTTGCTGGTACTAACGTCTACGCTCTAACTGCCACAATCTCAGATAGTGTGAACTCAGGTGCAGCTCTATCATACACAGTAACCGTTACTGACGGTACCGGTCTAGTTATTCCTTCCGGACAAACAGGTAGTGTCGATGAAGATGCTTCCGTTGGAGATACCGTGATGACAGTATAAAAGACTGATTCTACACCATCAGTGGTTCTGATTTCTGGAGGCAATGGTGACGAAATATTCGCTATTAGTA
>JAAESJ010000319.1 GCA_024229495.1 Verrucomicrobiaceae bacterium
TGCATTCTTCAGCCAGTCCTCCTCATGCT
Organism: Verrucomicrobiaceae bacterium; assembly: GCA_024229495.1. Lineage (GTDB taxonomy): Bacteria > Verrucomicrobiota > Verrucomicrobiia > Verrucomicrobiales > DEV007 > CACIUL01. The sequence continues at coordinate 30 of JAAESJ010000319.1, forward strand.
TGAGATACGGAAGAAGCAGATCAACAAGCGGAACGATCTGGTCCGGCGAACCACGACCGATAATCTGTAGCGCGGCATCCTTGACCCACCAGGATTCGTGCGAATCCCTGACCGCCTGTGCCGCGAGTTCGAAAACCTCAGAAGTAATCACATCCGGCTTGTTCAAAAGGGCCCCAAACATGACCCGGCGCACACGAGGATCATGGTGCTTCAGGAACTCCATCACCAACTTCATCCGCACCTTTCCTCCCCCTGCTTTCCAGCCGATGTAACCGCTGTTGATACCCAGGGCCTTGAAGGCGGCAATGTTGCGAATGTTGTGCTCCTGGTGATGGACATAGCGGCGAATCTCATCATCGGCGGGTTGTTCACTGCCGTGAAAACGGCGAATGAAGGCCATGCTGGAATCCTGGGCCAGGGCCTCCTTCGAGAGGTCCTGCTTCTTGCCGTCCTTGTCGGGCACGGCCTCTAAGGAGAGGAAAGCATTATCCGCTTCAGTTCCCCACAGCTGCCTGGGCAATTGGCAGGGCTTGGAAAATTTTGTGCGTGAGGCCCCAGCGATGCGGAGGGTTTTGCGCGGAATGGTGTAGGCCAACGGATAAGCCACGCCCCACTGCTCCTTGTCATAACCGGAGCCTCCAAGGATACCAAACGAACCATCGAAACGGCGTGATAGATCGTAGTGCCATTTGCGATTATCCATGAAATCCCGGTATTGCCGGGGCTTCTTCTCGCGCATCAGGCCCATGGCGGCGCTGCGCCAGATTTCCCCGATGCCACCGCCGGTGTGTCCGTGCAACATGAAGCTGGTCGTGTAAAAGCTTTGAATCGCACACACGTCGCGGGCTTTGGCATAGAGCGAATTCTCACCATCCGGCGTGAGCGCGGCCGCTGCAGCCATGGCGAAGGCGAGTTTCCCGTTTTTGCCGTTGTCAACAAAGCCAACCTCCGGACGATTGTCCCCGTAGGGATTATTGCCCCGGCCGGCGTAGCGGTAGAAATGCCGAAGAGAACGCAGGAGCAAACGATCCGGCACCTCAGCTCCACATTCCTTGGCCAGCATGAGGAAGGTCACGACATGGGTTCCAGCTGCATTGAGATGCCCGGCCCCATAAGAGGTCAGGGCGCTTCCCCGCCCCGCCCAGCCATCGTTATGCTGGGACTTGGCGGCATTTTCGACGCCTATCTGAATGTTCTCAAGGATCTTGGGATCCCCGGTCCGCAGATAGCATTCAGCCAATGGAATGCCCCCATAGCCGATATACCAGGGATACCTGTGAGGTTTCACGTCCCGGGCCCATTGCCGAACCACCTCAAGATCCTTCGCTTCTCCAGTCGAAAGCAAAAATAACATACCAATGCCAGCCAGCCCCTTCTGTGCATCCGGCTTGGAGAGATACTCGGCAACCTGGCGTACGATCTTATCCGACTTCGGGCAGTTGAGCGGCCAGGTCTTGCTGTAGGTCCCGAGCACTGGAACCTTCACCGTGACAGGCCCGGGATCGCCCTTGATGGCGAACTTGAGAATCCCATCGCTTGCCTCTGCGGCAGCGAGGATGCGGCCCAGTTGGATACGGGGGTCAATCTCCTTGAGCGCCTGCCCGTTGATTGACTCGATGATTTGCCCCACTTTCAGTTTGCCCGTCGCTGCGGCCGGCGAACCCTCCTCGATACTACTGATCCGCATGACAAAGGCCGGCTGGAGCAGGTCAATCCCCATGCCCACGGGACCGAAGCGCTTGATGGTCTGCAGCGACTTGGTTTCCCCTGGCCGGGTGGAGAATAGTCCATGTGGCTCCTTGTAGAACGACTGCGCGCCAGCTGTGCACCATGGGGCAAGGCA
>JAAESJ010000320.1 GCA_024229495.1 Verrucomicrobiaceae bacterium
CAGGGTGAAACTGCGTGTTCCTGAGTGCTCCGGTCCCGGTGACCGGTTACGGCTTGCCGGCAAGGGCCTGGCCTTGGCCGGGGGGGGACACGGTGACCTTTATGTCGAGTTGGCTGCCCGGTTCCCTGAACAACTCGATGCCGATGCAAGGGAGAGGTGGAGTAGCTTCGCAGCAGGCGGAGGGAAGGATTGAGTCAATTACTCTTTTCCGAGCCGGATCGGAGGCATTGAAAACGTCTGTTGCTTGCGAGTTTTCCCGCTCCATTATATAGTTACCATTTTTATTTCCAGTGTCCTACTGATGGCCAATTCATCAACTCCAGCAGTCCAGATCGAGGGATTGACCAAGGTATTTCGTTTGCCCTTCAAGCAGGAAAAGGTGGTGGCTGTTGATGGGCTTTCCCTGCAGGTTGATGCCGGTGAGGTTTATGGACTGATCGGGCCCAACGGCTCGGGGAAAAGCACTACCATGAAGGTGCTTCTCGGACTCATTTCCCCCAGTGCGGGCAAGGCGTCCATTTTCGGCCTTGATAGTGGGGATACTGCGAGCCGTGGCTCGGTGGGGTTTCTTCCCGAGAATCCCTACTTCTACAAATACTTGACCGGCAGCGAGACACTTGCCTTCTATGGAAAACTCTGCGGCCTTTCACGTAAGCAAATCAGGGAGCGGAGTGACGAGTTGTTGGAAATGGTTGATCTGACAGGGGCCAGGGATCGTCGTCTCGGTGGTTACTCGAAAGGAATGCTGCAGCGTATTGGCCTTGCGCAGGCACTGGTAGGGGATCCGAGGCTTGTGGTTCTGGATGAGCCTACTGCCGGTGTTGACCCGGCGGGATCACGGAAGATTCGTGACTTGGTGCTGGAATTGAAACGTCGTGGAATTACCGTGATTCTCAGCTCTCACCTGCTTGAGCAGGTGCAGGAAGTCTGCGATGAGGTCGGCATCATTTTCAATGGCAGGCTTGTCCGTGAGGGTAAGCTCAATGATCTGATTGCAATCGAGGACCAGAGTGAAATTGTGCTGCAGAATGCCACCCCGCAACTGCTAGAAAGGATTGCAGAAATGGTGGAAGGGGAGGAGGGCGCGCAATTGCTGCGTTGTGGTAATCCACGAACCACCTTGGAGAGGCTTTTCCTGCAGGAAATCAAAGAGGGTTCAAAGCAAGGAGGAGAGGACGCATAAAGTTTGCCTTTCGGGGATTGACCGGCTGAACCGGGACTACACTTTTCAAGCAAATGGATCAACAGGCACAGGATATTGCAATCAGCGGGAAGCACAGGGTGTTTTCCCTTCTGCGCATCTGGGCGATTTCCCGCAATACCTTCACTCAGCTGGTACGGATGAAGGTGTTCTACTTCATGCTGATTTTCAGTGCTCTGATCATCGGCGCCAACCTGCTGTTCCTCAGCTTCACCTTTGAGCAGGAGCTGAAGATCCTCAAGGATGTCTCGTTTGGTGCCATGAGCCTGTTTGCCAGTATATTCGCCATTGTCGGTACGGCATTATTGATCCCGAAGGATCTTGAGGACCGGACTCTCTATACCATCTTGACCAAACCCGTTCCGCGAATTGAATACCTGATAGGCAAGTTGTTGGGAATTTTGCTGTTGATTGCGGTCAGTATATTGCTGATGTCTCTGCTCTTCTTCGCGGTCCTGTATATTCGCCAGCACGGGATCCTTGCCGAGAAAATTGCATCCATTCCCCGGCAGGTATCCGAGGCGGATATTGAATCCTTCAGGGAGAGTATTTTTTCCAGGGGCCTGCAGCCGGAACTCCTGCTTGGTGTCGTGGCGGTTTTCCTGAAGGCGGCGGTTGCCGCTGCAGTGGCATTGTTCGTGTCCACATTTGCCAGCTCGACCCTGTTTACAATCATCGTGAGCCTGGTGATTTATTTCATAGGCCACGCTCAGGCCCTTGCCCTGGATTTCTATTTTGCCAAGGGCGAGATGCACAGTGCCGGGCAACGTTTCTTTGCAGGCCTGATCGGGGTGGTGTTCCCCAATTTCCAGCTCTTTAATGTTGCTGACGGCTTAACTGCCGGGGAGGTGATTTCCACTTCCCTGATGGCCCGATTGGTTGGGTTAACCGCCTTCTACCTGACAATATACAGCCTGGTTAGCTGGTTGGTCTTTGCCAAGAAGGAGCTTTGAATTTCTCATTAAAGAGTGTGCCCTTTTTCCCGGGCAGGTGGTTGCTGGTGTGCCTGCTTCTGGTTGTTGCCGGGTTCTTGAGGATGCCCCTTGAGCGTGACATGGAGATGGAATTCAAGGAGCAGGGGTTTCGCGATTGGTCTCCGGGGTTGTCCTCTCGTGACCAGTTGACTCAGGCCGCCTTCGTTGGTGCCCTAGGGGGGTTTCGTTCACTTGTGGCGAGTGTTTATCACCTGAAGGCCCATAATTCCTTTGTGAAAAAGAATTGGGGAGAGGTTGAGCGATATCGTACTGTCACCGCCTCGTTGCAGCCGAAGTTCTGGAGCTATTGGGACCTGGCTGTATGGGACATGGCGTGGAACGCTTACGGCTATTACCGCGGTGAGGCTGAGGAATACAGTGATGATTTCAAGGGTTGGCACATTGAGAACATTATCATGCCGACTTATTTGCAGAAGGGGATCGATTATGCGAAGCGCGGATTGGAATGGCTGCCCGATGATTACCGCCTGTTGAAGGTTATTGCGGATATCTATGACCAGAAGATGGGCAATGCCGAGAAGGCTGCCGAATGGTATCTTAAGGCTTCGCGCAAACCCGAGGCGCCACCTCATGTTTACCGTGCATACGCCCACCAGTTAACGCTGTGTGCGGGAAGGGAGAAGGAAGCTTACAGGGTGACGGAGGATCTTTACCGCAATTCCGGGGACCTGACCCTGACCTTGTTGCGCGATTTGGAGCGACTTGAAGATGACATTGCCCGGCGGGCGGCACGGGACATGACCTATGAGCAGTTGAGGGATGCTGCACTTGCAGAGGATGCCGGCTATCTGGAGATGGCATCCTTTGCAGGATACTTGCTGGAGGTCCGAAAGGATTTTTCTGCAGCGGTCGACATTTATGAAAAGGTGGCAGGTCATTCCCAGGCACCTACTTTTTACAGGCGAAAGCTGGCATTTTTAATGGCTGACCATCCTAAGAAGGCCGTTGAAGCCTACCAAATGCTGAAAACGCTGGCTCTCTCTGACCCGGCTGCCTTGCGCAGGGAAGACATGTCAAGAATCGCCCAGTTGGAATCCCGGCTGGGAATTGCGAAGCAGAAGCGTATAAGGCCCTAGGCACGTGTTATTGGAGGAAAAGAAGGAATTAGCTTCCTGTCTGGAAGTTCCCGGATTAAAAACTAACAGTGTTATGATTCAGGGTGATGTCAGTTCCAGTTTCGGTGGATGAAGTTCGCGATTTTCGGTGATATTCATGCCAATCTTGAGGCATTGGAGGCTGTGCTTGCAGATGCTGCAGAGCATGACTGTAGCCACCATGTCTGTATTGGCGATATTGTAGGCTATAACGCCAATCCGCGTGAGTGCCTTGAAGTTGTTCGGGGTTTGGAGTGCCCGGTGGTCAAGGGCAACCATGATGAGGAGGCTTCACTGGACACCGACCTCATTGGCTTGAATCCATTGGCGGAGAAATCCATGCAGTGGACTCGCGAGCAATTGAGCGATGATGACAAGGAATACCTGAGTGAGTTGAAACTGGTGCGACAGGTCCGCGATTTCACGATCGTGCATGCGACGCTCGACACGCCATCAAGCTGGGGCTATGTGACCAATAAATTCGATGCAATGGCGAGTTTCAGTTACCAGTATACGCCATTGTGTTTTTTCGGGCATACCCATACCCCGGTCTTTTACTCCAAGTCCCTGAGCGTTGAGGTGGAAGACGGGCAGAAGGTGGAAATTGAGCAGGGCAAAAGATATTTTACCAACATTGGCAGTGTCGGGCAACCGCGGGACGGCGACCCCAGGGCGTCCTATTGTATTTATGATATGGGTGGGCAGCGGATGATTAACCGCAGGATTGAGTATGACCTTCAGCTCGCACAAAAGAAGATTCGTGATGCCGGATTACCCGGAATGTTGGCAGACCGCCTTGAACTTGGCAAATAACACGATGCCCGGGCTTGCGAGGGAATTGAGTAATGCACGGCGGCTGCTGGTGATCAAGCCCAGCTCTCTCGGTGATATCGTGCATGCCCTGCCTGCGGTCGCGGTTATCAAGTCGGCGATGCCGGAACTGGAGATTCGCTGGGTGGCCAATGAGGAATTTGTGCCACTGCTGGAGGGCAATGCAGATCTTGAGGAGGTTATCGCCTTCCCCAGGAGCAGGATGCGCGGGCCTTTGTCAGTTTTGCGGTTCCTGGGCTGGTCCAGGACCTTGTCCTTGCCGGAACCGCCAGACCTGGTGATTGATTTCCAGGGATTGTTTCGCAGCGGTTTGATGGCGAGCCGTTCAGGGGGGGCAAAGGTGGTTGGCCTCAGTGACGGTCGCGAGTTTGCAGGATTTTTTCATCATCACCGGGTTGAGGTTGATCCTGATGCCCACGCGGTTGACCGTTACCTTGAGGTGCCATGTGCCCTGGGAGTCGAGGTTCCCAGTGAGGATACCGGGCTCAGTTTCAAGTTGCCGCTTGAAAAGCCGGAAAGCCCGCCCCCAGAAGGCTTCGTGTTGTTGCATCCCTTTTCCCGCGGAGCGGGGAAATCCCTTACCGTCGAATCCGTGCTGGCCTTCTGCGAGGCCATGGGGCAATGCCCGGTGGTGTTGGTTGGGCGAGGAGGGCCCAAGCTTGAGTCCTTGCCGGGCAATGTCCATAACTGGATGAATGCCACCGGTCTCGCGCAGCTTGCATGGCTCATGGAAAATGCCCTTTTCAATGTCAGCGTGGACAGTGGTCCCGCGCACATGGCCGCCGCCCTTGGTGAGAACCTGCTGGTCATCCACGGCTGGTCGGATCCCCTGAAGGTTGGCCCGTACCGGAAGCAGGCATGGGTCTGGAAATCCGGAAAATTTTTCAGGGCCGGAAATGCTGATCCTGCCGTCGCAAGGGGGCAGGGGAAATTGCCGGATATTGCGCAAATCAAGGAGATTGCCTCGCAGGTAAGGGAAATTGCCGGATTGTCCTGAATGGGGGATCAGCCGCTCTGAGCTGCACGAATCCGAGTTCCCGGCTATACGATAAGCATCATGACAGCAACAACCAAAACAGCCGGGATGCCAATGAATGAACCGGGCAAAAGAGCTTTTATCAGCTGGCTGGGGATGTTGCTCTGCGGCATGCCCTTAATCCATTACCTGTTTACGCTGCTCTTCTATGTGTGCGCGAGCATGTCACTGGGACAATGGGCAGATACAATGGGTGGGGATGACCCGAAAGCTTTCTTTGCAGGCATTCCAGCCTTCCTCAGCATCATCCTGATGATGCTCAGTTTCGCCGTTGTGCCACTGGTGGGTTTTGTCGGCTACAGGAAGAAGAGGATGGCCGTATACTTACTCCTTTACGGTATTTGCCTGGCCCTTTGCATTACCCTCTTCCGATTTGTGACCCCGTGGCTCGGGATGTGGATAGGTGACTAGGAAATGATCTTTGGTAGTTGGTAAATAG
>JAAESJ010000321.1 GCA_024229495.1 Verrucomicrobiaceae bacterium
GGGCCACCGACATTGGCCGCCCAGTTGGTGAGGTGCGACTGGAGGTCGGTCACCGAGTCCACGATCGGATTGGACGGGGCCCGCGCGTCCCGCAGGATGCGGATCTCGTAGACGCCGTAGACGACCAGGTAGGCGCCGCCCAGCATGAGGGCCACGGCACCGATCCGATCGAAGTGGGGGAGCAGACGCCGGAGGTGACGGGCCAGACCGCCTCGGGCCACGGCCAACGAGAGGGTGAGCGAGGTGACCACGGCGGCCATGCCGGCGGCGAACGCCAGGTAGACGGCGATCCCGTCGACGATGCCGTCCCGTCCGAAGCTCCCGGCCACGTGCAATAGGAAGATGGGGGCCGAGCAGCCGATAGAAACCACGGCGTACGACACGCCGAACCCAAGGACTGACCACAGTTCGGTGGTCGACGGGCCGCGGCCGGGTTTGAAGAAGGGGATCCGGAGTTGCCGGCCGGTCAGCATGAACAGGCCGTAGGGGACAAACGCCGCGCCGAGGATCACCGTGACCCACGGGGTCTTGGTGGCAATGGCCTCCTCGGAGACCATCGTGTTGACGGCCAGGCCGAGGGCGCCGAACACCAGCACGAAAGCCGCCGTCAAGATGAGGCTGACCGACAATCCCCGTAGGACCTGTTCAGGGCGGGCCTCACCGTCCGCCGTATCGCTGCCCAGGAAGTAGCCGA
>JAAESJ010000322.1 GCA_024229495.1 Verrucomicrobiaceae bacterium
CTTGACGGCAAGCGGGCCCTGGTGAAGGACAATTCCTTTTGCTGGGTTAACCTGGAACCGGGAGATGTTACTGCGGTTTATGGGGTTGCGACTGGAAGGGGCGAAGGTAGATAAGGCGAAATGCAAATGTAAGTCCGCAGGCCCATTGTCAATGGGCGTAGAAAAAATGGCATGCAAAACGGGCATCTGTATTGAAACTTGTGGGTCATGAAGATTATGATCAAAACTGCAGCGAACTAGAATTGAAACAAGGCAATCAGAGTAGCATTCCGGATTCACCACCTGTCCATCGGGAGGAGGCTAAAGTTGTTTCCCTTGGGCTGAGGATCTTGAGATGGGCTATTCCAGTGTTGGCTGTTGGTGGTGGAGTGTTGGCATATATCATGCTGTCTACACCGTTGGAAAAACCCAAAAAGCCCCCGGGTGTTTCCCGTGGATTAAAGACCAGGGTTATTGAGCTTAAGGTGGAGGATTACACGACGAGCGTGGAGACCAGTGGCATTATACGTGCTCACAATGAGATTACGCTGACGTCCCAGGTCCCGGGTCGGATTGTCGGGATTTCCCGGCAATTTGAAGACGGTGCCTTTTTCAACAAGGGGGAGGTGCTCGTGCAACTCGAGGAGGCAGACTTTGCAGCGGCTGTGGCAAGTGGCGCGGCGCAACTGGCACAGGCAAGTGCCGGTCATGCGCAGGAAAAAGCCCGGGCAGCCCAGGCGCGGCGCAACTGGGAGGACCTTGGCTATGAGGATGAGCCCAATGAGTTGGTCTTGCGCCTGCCGCAGTTGCGTGAGGCGGAGGCGAGAGTGGAGGCGGCCAAGACGCAACTTGCCCAGGCTCGGCGAAATCTGAAGCGAGCCAAGGTGATTGCTCCCTTTGACGGTCGTGTGCGACAGAGGGTGGCCGGGATTAGCCAGGCTGTTAGCGGGGGCACACCACTTGGGAAAATCTTTGCCGTTGATTATGCGGAAGTCCGTCTGCCCATCAGTGGCAATGAAATGGGGTTCCTTGAATTACCCGAGGGCCGGGATGACCCGCCTGTTGAGGTTACTCTCAGTGATGCGCTTGATGAGAATAATGAAACAAGGTGGACTGCTGAAGTTGTTCGCACCGAGGGGGCTCTTGACCAGAGTTCACTGGAGCTTTATGCCATTGCGCAAATCAAGGATCCTTTCGGAAGAAAGTCCGGCTTGCCTTCCCTGCGCATCGGACAGCCAGTCCTTGCAACAATGCCGGGGAGGGTGCTTAAGGATGTTATCAAGGTTCCGCGAGGTGCCGTGAGGCAACTCAAGCGCATCTATATTGTCGACAAGTCAGATTTGACTGTGAGAGGAATTGACGTGGTTCCGATTCGTGGCAATGAGGAATACCTGATTATTCGCGACGAGAGTATTTCGGATGGTGACCTTTTGGCCACGACACCAATGGCTTATGTGCCCAATGGCGCAAGGGTAGAGATCATTTCCGATCAGGATGAAGCGAATTCGTCTGCCAAGGCGTCAACCGAAGCGGGTCAAGACCTTAAGAAGCCCTCTTCCTGATTAGATGATCCGCTGGTTTGCCAACAATGGCGTTGCTGCCAACCTGCTGATGCTGGCAATATTGTTTGCAGGTATCCATAGCGCGTTTTTTAGGGTTTCCCTGGAGGTCGTCCCTTCCGACACCGGCTGGCAAATCGTCTACATGGAGATTCCCTATCGGGGAGGTACTGCCAAGGATGTCGAGAAAGGGGTCTTGATTCCTGTTGAGAAGGCACTGGAGGGGATCACAGGCATCCGGGAAATGAACTCGGACGGCATGCGGGGGATGGCAAAGTTCTACCTGAAACCCGAGAAAGGAGTCGACCTTCGGGAATTGCGCGAGAAGATCCGGGGGCGTGTCGAGGGCATCTCGACATTCCCGGCGGAAACGGAGACACCGAAGATTATTATTCCTGACTTCTCCCGGCATCGCCCGGTCCTCAGTGTTGCGGTCACGGGTGATTTGCCGGAGGAGGAATTGCGTGAAGTCACTCATCGCGTGCATCAGGATTTACTGGAGATAGACGGCATTAGCCGTGCTGACATCCAGGGGGAGCGCAGTTATGA
>JAAESJ010000323.1 GCA_024229495.1 Verrucomicrobiaceae bacterium
GCGGCATCCTGTAATGGTTCTACTCAACTCTGCAATCTCCAACCTCCTCGGAGGGGTCTCCCAGCAGGCAGATTCTCTGCGGGGAGTCTCTAGCTGTGAGGTTCAGACGAATGCGTACCCATCACCAGTAAGTGGTCTGGTTAAGCGGCCTCCGACGCAGTTCATGACTGACGCCATGGGGGACTACTTCACTGGGGACAAGACCACCAATGCCGCAACCCATGTAATCAACCGTGACTCTACTGAGAGGTACTTGGTGGTCATCTCAGATAATGATGTTTCGTCTGATGAGGACGTTGCCCCACTGGCTGTGTGGGACTTGGTGAACAACGTCAGTGTGCCTGTGTTCTTTGACCTGCGGGTCCACACCTATCTTAATGCGGGCAGCGCAGGCAGCTCATTCGCCTTCGCCACTGCTGGTGATGTCACCTTCATCTGCAACAAATCCCGCCCCATGAGGGCGGAGACGGACCTGACGGATGTTCAGGATGGCCTGGGTCTTGTGCATGTTCGGCAGGGAGCGTATGACACCAAGTACAACATCACCATTGATGGTACCACAGTCACACATGAGACCCACAAGACTGCAGAGAATGCA
>JAAESJ010000324.1 GCA_024229495.1 Verrucomicrobiaceae bacterium
CAGTAAAGCGGAGAGTGGGTCGAGACAGCCGGAGGCAAGTTCACGTTGAGCTTTCCACTTACAGAGACCAAGAACTGGGTGCGCCTTGCATTAAAGGAGTAACAATCTCCCTATCCCAGACCCCCCAATCAAGTGACCTGCATCGTGGGGAGTGAGTAGTAACCGCCAGCCACCCGCCCTTGTGCATTGTGCGTTGTGTGGTAGTGGTTCCCAACTTACTCCTGACTGACCCGCAGGAACCATGTTGCCCCAAATCCCAAAAATGAACCACAAAAACACAGCTCCCACTTTACTGCTCGCTGCAATCGCTGGCTTTGCAGTCGCCAGAGCCTCAGTCAACGCAGGGGAGATCTCCATCAGCACCACTGCTCCAACCGTCGATGGTTACGACATTGCGAATTATGCCGCGCCCACAGCTACCCAAAAGTGGTTTCATGATATCGAACACGATGCGGGTCAAACATTCACGCCCACTGAGGACGGGCTCTTGAATAGCTTTACGGTTTACCTTGCCAGTAAAAACTTAAATGACGCGGGAAGTGAGAATGTGGATTTAAGGTTGGGTATCATTTCGAGACCAGGTGGTGTGTTTACCTTTACGGACGTCTATTCCGAAAACGCAGTCATGGCTGCCTCACCGGAGGGCGATTGGGCGGCGGAAGATTACATCACATTAACCTTCGATACCCCGCAGGCAGTGAGTGCCGGGGTCGAGTATGGGATCATCACCGATGCCCAATCGATGGGGTCTTGGCGAAATGGTGGAATTCCGTATCGCCATAGAACCGGCAATGATTATGCGGGTGGAGTTCTGATCAACCGCGGTGGAGAATTTGCGCGCAGTGATCTAGTCTTTCACATCGATATAGGTCCCGACGTTGCTGCGGCCCCTTTCGCTATCACCGAGATCGACTACGGTTCTGACCTTAACACGGTGACTCTGACCTGGCGCAACAGCGGTGCCGATTCGTACAGCGCCAAGTTTTCGCTCGACATGACGAACTGGGATTCCGACTTGGACGATGGGATCACGGCAGAGAGTGATGAAAACCCCGAGGACACAGACCACATCACAGTGACCTTCCCGCTGGAGGGCGTCCTAGGGGACGCGGAGGAGCTGTTCTTCCGCATCGAGGGAAGCTAGGGGGGAGGAGAAATCCGAACGACCCAAATACCCAAGATGACCTTAAAAGGAGAGGAATACTAGAAAGCACCCTGATCATCTACCGCAAACCCGATGCAAAGGGCTGGGGTAAGACTTGGGGGAAGCGACCGGTCAAGCTGATCAGCGATAGGCCATAAGGATCACCCAATCAAGCGACCTGCATCGTGGGGGGTGAGTAGTCGCCCTGACCTATGACCCCTGATTCATGGTCAGTTGTTCGGGGATCGTTAGGGGTGAGCCACTGTTCCCGTTATAATCTTCGGTGGGTTTTGTAATTGGTTAGAATTTAGGAACATGTTAGATTCCCTGCTGGTGTCAGGAAACAATATCCAAATTATCCTTGAAAGAAGGACCG
>JAAESJ010000325.1 GCA_024229495.1 Verrucomicrobiaceae bacterium
AACCGGGGATGGTGATTTCGGACCGCGCCAGGGGTTGTACCGTTTCCCCCAGGACTCCTGGCTCTATGGCCTCGATGTCTACGGCAATGATCTCTTTGTCCTGACGAATCCGGCTCTCTACCGCATGCGTGAGGCCATCACCCGGCGCAACAACCTGAAACCTGAAAAGTTGCTGTGGGGTATGCCACAGGGTCACTACCATCAAGGACTTCATGGCATGGAATTCGGGCCAACCGGTGACCTGTTCCTATCTATGGGTGATCCTCAACCGCACTTGCACTGGGATCGCTCGCGGCCCGATCACTTGTGGCATTGGACCTTTTACGTCGGGCCGAACAACAAGGAAATTCCGTATACCGGAGTAGGGGCCATTTTCCGCTATCGTCTCAAGGACCACTCACTGAGCATTCACTCCAGCGGCTTGCGTAACAGCTGCGGGATATCCTTCGACCCGGATTGGCATTTGTTTGCTAATGACAATGACCAGGAGGGTGCCACTGCGTCGCCGGGCAAGCTGGTTTATGCCCCACGTCATTCGTGGCACGGCTGGGTTCGGGGATGGTCGGCACGTCAAAGTCAGAAGAGGCGAGACTTGCTGCCGGTGGTCAATCTGGAACTAGATGTTCCCGTCGGACAGTGCTGGCATGAAGGTGCTGTGCTGGTCGCCAACTGGGGCAACCGAACGGTTAGCCGGCATTCGATAGCGGCCAACGGCGCCGGGTTTGTCGCACCCACCGATTTCTTTCTCCGCGGCGACGGTTTACGCCGGCCGGTTTCCATCACGCCGTTAAACGATGGACGCATGGTTGTATCTGTCTGCTACATGCAAGGCAATGAGGGTTCCCCGGTGCGCCAGACCGATCTGTTGTTGATCTCACCCAATGCCCCTGCGGCAGGTGCTGACCTCAGCAAGTCCGACCTAGTCGGGTTGCTCGATCATTCATGGACTGTACGCTACAAGGCACACCAGGAAATTCTGCGCCGCCGCGGTCCCGCCCTCAAGCAAGCGGCCGGGCATTTTCTAAAAACATCGCCCTCCGCCGAAACCTTCAGCAGCTTGATCTACCTCGCTGCGGTCCACGGGGATGAGGCATCCATGAACCGTATCCAGACACTCGCAGGCAGTGAGGACAAAGCCAGTGAACTGGCAATAAGGGTAATGGCTGAGTTCCCCTCAAGGTTTAAACCTCTTGAAGTAGAGAAGTTACTGGCTAAAGCCACCTCACCCCGTGTGCAGCACGCCCTCATGGAATACATCCATGCGCTCCCGGACATGGAGCTTCCGGAGTCCATCGTCCGCCTCGCCGCCGACCCCGATGCCTTCGTGCGCCAGTCCGCCGCTCAGTTGTTGGCCCGCCGCGCATCGACTGCCGAACTGACCCACTGGGCTTCGAATGAATCCGAGCTAGTTCGCCAAGGGGCTGTTAATGCCGCCGGTTTCCACATCTGGCATGCCATTGAGTCCACCGCCAACTTTCCTAAGGTTCGTGAATTGGCACGCGAAAATCAAATGACCTTCACACAAGCCGACGGCCCGATCAGGCTGACCGACCTTGGCAACCCGGTCTTCATTTACATGCCGTCTGAGTGGTGGAAGGACGAAAACAATAGGAAGAAAGTCGCCTCGCATTTCGCTCTTCTCGCCAAGGCTTTGGATGACCCATCGCTGAGCGTGAAATTGCCTGCTGCGGTGCAATTGTTCTTTCTAAAAAACACCGATATTGACTCCAAAATACTGACGATCCTCAAGAACGCCGGTGTCGATCTGGGATCCAAATCGAAGGCATCTGTGAATGCTCGCGCCCAGAAGGAAGCTTTGCGTGCCTTAGAAACCGCTAACTTATCCAGCAACGAAAAGATTCCCCCGGCATTCGCCGAAATGGACTGGAACACCACCTACCAAAAGGGGGAAGCTGCAGCCG
>JAAESJ010000326.1 GCA_024229495.1 Verrucomicrobiaceae bacterium
GAATGGTTCCCACATCATAAAAAGATACGGGGTCTAGTAATGAGACACGGTGCTAAAACTAAACAACGCAAACAGGCAATAGAGTTGATAGAAAATAGTACACCACTATGTCATAATTGTGCTGCAAGATACAGAAACGATTTGGGCCCCGGCATTCTCTAATTGAAGTCTGGATAGTTCTTGACTGGACGCCAATAGTCACCATCACTATCTACAAAGGGAGATAAATCTTCCCCATAGTGTACACCGTCATCAATAAACCCAAACGGTGCCATATCAGCCTCAATAATTTCCTTCTGACTATCAAATAGTCTCTTACGAATATCATCATCAGTCAAGTCTTTGAAATACTGTTGGTCAGTCAACCAGGCAAAGAATACCAGACACATCATCAAGTCATCCGTACCACCTTCTTCGGTCTCAAAGGATTGCCCCTTCTGAATGAATGTACTCATCTCCACGACGATATCAAAGTCGGGTATGTGTATCTTATCACCCTCAATGAGTTGTTTCAATGTAGAGCATCCTATGCGTTTTAGCGACTTGGTTGTACGAATACCTAGATCACTTTCACCATCACCAAACCCCGAACTAACTACTTGACCAAGACGACCTTTGACTTGCGATTGTATGATGTTCTCGTATGCCATATCGTGATGTAGTGCGTCTGCAATCTGTCCACCGATGTCGTTGATCTCTACAAGTATCTGAGCATCGTTGTATGTCTTTGCCGCACGATAGATGATGTCGGGAAAGATAAGAGGTTTGATTTCATTACTACGATACTTCGCTACTACTCTATAGGGTATGGTTGTAATGTCCATCACAATAAATGC
>JAAESJ010000327.1 GCA_024229495.1 Verrucomicrobiaceae bacterium
AAGCATGTTCTGGTGGAGAAGCCTGCTGCTGTTAATATTGAGCAAATCAAGGATATGCAGCGCGTGGCTGCGGCGGCAGGAAAGGTTTGCATGCCGGTGCATAATTATCTTTATGAGGACAGTGTCACACGCACCCGTGAGCTGCTTGACAGCGGCAGCCTTGGTGAGCTGGTGGCAATCTACGTCTTATATAACATTCACCACCCGGAGCATGTGGCCGAAAGGTATCCCGGGGTAGTACGGCAGATCCTTACGCATCATTCCTACATCACGCTACACCTTGGAGGTCCTCCAAGACGGGTCATGGCAATGGCCTCAACCATCAATGACGGCAGTGTTGACAAGGAGAACCTTGCAATGGCGATGCTTGAACTTGAGGGGGGAGCCCTTGCCCATTTGCAGGCAAGCTTTGCCGCGGATGATCACTCAGCGGACAACTGGACTTTTGCCATTAAGGTGGTCGGCACGGCCGGGTCGACGCGTTTCAGCCATGCTGACTGGGTGCAAAATGTTCCGGCGCCCGTGCATTCACACACTTACTCGGCTTATCATTATTCAATTCGCAATACGGCGCGTTTCTTTATTGAACGTTGTGTTGTTGCCGGTGATCGCCCTCTCTCCAGCCTGGAGGATGCCATTAACTGCCAGCGGATTATAGAGGCAATAGAAGTATCCCTGGAATCCGGGAATGGAGTTTGCCTGTAGCAAGGCCGGTGTAACGTTTCGCCTTTTCGGAAACTAAGGCCCTCGGCGCATGCCATATTTCTATGGCTTTGGCTGTTTCTGGATTTGTGCCGTTGACCTTGCCTATAACGCCTGACGTTGCGTTGCTACGGGAATGCTTACCTTGTCCGTCTCTTGGGGCGGTCCAGGACGGTGCATTTGAGAATGGATGGTCATGCCAAAGATGACCAGGCATGTCCCTGCGCCGATGGTTGCAATACCGACGGTAAGTCCGGGGTTTCCCTTGTGCGCGCCCATTAGAATAGTCAAGCCGGCCAGACCCGCCACCGCCAGGTAGGCCCACTGTGCATCGCCTTGTGCTTTTTGCTGCTCGATGATTTGCACGGGATTCCCCGCACCAGCCTGTTCATTTCTGGCGTCTGTTTGCCCGACCTCCCCAATCAATGGCAGGCCGGCCGTCGCCGAGACCATGATTAACAGGAGTGCGCAGATCTGCATCTTTCGCTCCTTAAAGATAAAGGCGGCGATGAAGGCGATAATGCCCAGCATTAAGCCGTATACGGGTAATGGCTCGAGAAGCAGTCGCAGGTATTCCGGGTTTCCGAGGTTACTGAATAGCAGCTTTAGGTTATCCATCTGTTGAGTTTCCAAGGTCCAGTTCTATCTCAGCGCTTTGCGTATCCTTTGGAGGGGTGGCGCCAATCTTCAGGTAAGCTTTTTTCATTGCGACCCTTCCGCGGGGGGTCCTGGCGAGCATGCCCTGCATGATTAGGTAGGGTTCGTAGACTTCCTCAATGGTAGATGCATCTTCACCCGTAGCGACAGCCAGTGAGCTCAGGCCCACCGGGCCGCCGTCAAACTTGTATATCACTGACTCCAGAATGCGCTTGTCCATTTCATCAAGACCGTCGTCATCGATGTCAATCATGGCCAGTGCTTGATCGGCTACGGTAGCGGTAATGATGCCATTGGCTTTTACCTGTGCATAATCCCGTACCCACCTCAGAAGCGAATTAGCAACACGTGGAGTGCCGCGAGCCCGTGACGCGATTTCCAGCGCGCCACCCGGCTCGATTTCGGTGACCAGAAGTTCAGCGGATCTTGTTACGATGTGCGTGAGCTCTTCCGCTGAGTAGTAGTCGAGTCGGTTGGTCATTGTAAAGCGCGAACGAAGCGGGGAGGTGAGCATACCGGCTCGTGTGGTTGCTCCTACCAGCGTGAAGCGCGGCAGTGAGAGTTCGATGGTTCGTGCGTTTGGCCCCTGATCGATAATGATGTCTAGGCGGTAATCTTCCATTGCCGGGTAGAGATATTCTTCGATGGCCGGGTGCAGGCGGTGGATTTCGTCAATAAACAGGACATCTCCACGTTTGAGGTTGGTCAGGATTCCTGCGAGGTCTCCGGCTTTTTCAATTTGCGGCCCGCTGGTGCAGTGCAAATGATTGCCCGTGGCTGCAGCAATGATGTGAGCGAGTGTGGTTTTGCCAAGACCAGGAGGCCCGGATAATAAGATGTGGGAAAGGACATCTCCCCTGTTACTTGCGGCTTCAACCATCAGGGCGAGGCGTTCCTTAACCTTGCGTTGACCGCAGAATTGCTCAAGATCCTGAGGGCGCAGAGAGATATCAAAATCATTCTCCGGGCTCTCAGTGGTTTCAGTGTAGAAATTCTCTTTCAAAATGCCTGTGAGCAGGGCAACGCCTGAACTGTGCTTAAAACCTAACCGAGCTTAATAAATTTGTCGAGTCGGGCTCCCTGCCCAGAGAGCGGAAGGTGGCAGTGATTCATTTGAATTCCCCAGGAAGCAATCCGTTCTTATTCTGAGCTCGGTTGTGCGGTTTGAAGCTCGCAGGCACTTAGAATCCCCTATTATAAAGGGATTAGCCCTGAATTTGAGGGAAAAATATAGTGGCAGGAAAGCGTTATCCAGAGTAAAATATGCGCTGTTTTAAGCGTAGATTGCTATATGGGAGATTTGTGGATTACCCGCAAGACCCACATTTTAACGATCGCTAATAATTAATCCGTTTTTGCATATCGATAGCCCCCCGTATAAAACAATGATGCTTCGCCCTATTTACGGTTTGATCCTTTTGTTCATTGCGCTCGCTGCCCCGGGGATATCGCGTGCCGAAACGGTCAAGGATGTGGCATTACAATACATGGGTGCGGAGACGGTTGCGCGTTCGGTAATCATGGCTCAGATCAGGACGGCAGTCGGCAGTGAGTTGGACCCATCGGTGGTGGAGGAGGATATCAAGACACTTTATGCAAGCGGGCATATCGATAATGTAAGGGTTCTTACTGAACCGCATGATGGTGGTGTGCGGGTTATCTTCCTGGTGCAGACCCGCGCTATTCTTGGCGAGGTGGTCTTTATCGGCAATTCTATCGGCGGCAACAAGCTTCGAGGAGAAACTGAACTTGAAATAGGTAAACCCTTTGATGACGGCACTCTTGAGAAGGCTCGCGAGAACCTGAAGGACTATTACAAGAAGAAGGGATTTTCGAACGTTGAACTGACATACAAGGTTGATGGTGCACAGCAGCCCGGATTTTCCAGAGTGTCCTTTGTTATTAACGAGGGGGTTCACGAGAGGCTTAATCAGGTAAAGTTCTTCGGAAATGAGTCGATCTCGGACAGGGAGTTGGCGGGACAGATGCATGTTAAGACCAGCAGGGCATTCAACATTTTCAAGAAGAACCGGGGGATTGATTCCGCGGTTCTTGAAGAGGATGTGGCGCGTGTTGAGGAGTATTACCATGACCGGGGGTTTATCAATGCACGGGTGACTGATGTGCAGAGGGAGCCCTCGGGGGATAAGGTCAACCTGGTTCTGCATGTTAGCGAAGGCGAAAAATATACGGTTAATAAAGTCAAGGTTACCGGGATTGAGGCAATTTCACATGATGACGTTATCCCGCTCCTGGAAATGAAGTCGGGTGAGGTCTACTCAGCATCAGGAATTAAGACCGACCTCAAGGGATTGCGTAAATACTACGGCAATAACGGTTACTCAAATGTTCGGATTGTGCCGCGTATCAGTGATGCCGGCGGTACATCAGTTAATGTTGAGTATGGTGTTTCCGAGGGGGTGCAAACGACAGTGGAACTGGTTAATATCAGTGGTAACGACAAGACCCTCGACAAGGTAATTCGGCGAGAGTTGGTAATCGCTCCCGGTGATGTCTTCAGCCAGGATTATCTTGAGGTCAGCCGGAACCGCCTTATGGGGCTTGGCTTCTTTGAAACTGTAGAAATTACACCAACGGCATCAGCTACTGCGCATCATACCGATCTCAATATCAGCGTGCGTGAGAAATCCACCGGGTCTGTAAACTTTGGCGCAGGGTTTAGTTCTATTGATAACCTCGTTGGATTTGTGGACGTAATGCAGACAAATTTCCGGTTGTTTGGAAGACCCAAGACCGGTGCTGGTGAGAAGATACGCCTTGGCCTCAAATACGGCACGCGGCGCAAGGACTTCCAGTTTGATTACACGCAACCTTGGCTGTTCGATAAGAAACTCGCATTAAGTAGTGGTGTTTATTACCGCGACCTTCTGTTCCTTTCTGATAAATATGACCAGACGGTGATGGGTGGTTATGGCGGATTGCGTAAGCCGCTAGGTGAACACACTTCCCTTTCGTTTAAGGCCAACCTAGAAAAATATGACATTGATGTTGAGCGGGATGCTTCTGATATCCTTTTGGAGGAGGATGGGGAATATTCCAGAGCGCTGCTGGCGCTGACCTATGTTTGGGATACCCGGGACAGTCAGTATCTGACGCGCCGGGGACATCGGGTTTCCGCTGGCGTGGATGGTTCTTTTGGCGATGTTGAAACCTATGGTCTGCAGCTTTCAGCGGCCAAGTATATCCAGTTGCCTTTTGACACCGTATTGACGGTTAGTGGCAAATACAGGACGGTGGGAGGAAGTGATGATATTCCAATTTTTGAGCGTGAGTTCCTTGGTGGTGCCAACAATCTTCGTGGTTATGATTATCGTGAGGCTGCCGGACAATCCCTAAGGGATGATCAGGGCGAGCCGCTTGGCGGGCAGACAGCGGCCTCATTTACGGCAGAATATAGTTTCCCTATAGCCAATTTCCGTAAGCTTCGTGGGCATGTTTTTTATGACGGTGGAGTGCTTTCCGCGGATTCCTGGGATTTCAGTGGCGATTATCTCTCTGATGTGGGGATTGGGGTTGACCTGTATCTTGCGATTGGCCCCATTCGTGTTGACCTCGCATGGCCACTCCAAAAGGATGAGTGGGTAGAGGATGATGTCCGGATACAATTCAATATGGGTTACCAATTCCGCTAGCGGCACGGGAAAGTGCAATTGAGCGTTATTCTGGTGCAGGTGACTTATTGTTCCGGCTGAATGAACTGGGGCAACGAAAGGCATTTTGCTTGAAAAATAGGGATTTTAATCGCATCCTGAACACTCCGGGACAGATGTCCTGAGCTAATTTAAAGGAAACCACCTCTTAACTCATGATCCATTGCAGAATACTTGTTCTTTTTCTCGCCCTTATCTTTTTAATGCCTCATGCAGGAGCACAGGGAATGAAGGTTGGTATCGTTGATATGAACCGTGTATTTGCCGAGTATTACAAGACCAAGGATGCGGAGCAGGACGTCAACGACCAGAAGGAGCTGGCCAAGAAGGAGCTGGAGGAACGCAATGTCCGGTACAAGGCATTAATTGAGAAATATCAGCTCTTGGCGAAGCAAATCAAGGATCCTGCCATCACGGCAGAACTCCGCGCTCAGAAGCAGCAGGAAGCCAAGACGATTGCCTCAGAGGCCCGTAGCCTTGAGCGTGAAAAAAAGGAATTCGCCGATCGCCGGCAACGGATGCTGTTGACCGAAGTTGACCGTGCCCGCAAGGCAATCATCGAAGAGATTCAGGACCTGGTGAAGACCACTGCCAAGCAGCGTAATTATGACATTGTTTTTGACAAGTCCGGGGTTGGTGACCGCGGTATTCCTTTTCTGCTTCACTCAAAAGATGCTGTTGATTTCAGCAAGACCATCATTGAGCAATTAAATAAAGATGCTCCGGCTTCCAAGCCGGCCGAATAGCTTACCCTTCACCGGGGGAGATCCTCCGTTCTGTGCAGATCGAAATCCGTGAATTGGCCGAGAGGCTTGCTGCAGAACCCGTCAATCCCCTGCCGGGTGATGGGGTTATCAATGGGCTTGCCTCGCTGCGCGAAGCGGGACCTCGAGACCTTTCCTTTTTCCACCATGGTCGTTATCTTGATGACTTGAGGGCCACTCGTGCCGGTGCAGTATTGGTTGCCCGGGACTTTAACGAGGATATTGACCATGTGCCATTGTTGAAGGTGGACAGTCCTTCACTGGCTTTTGATGAGGTGGGTCGGGAGTTATTAGCGCCTGCCGAACCTCTGGCCGAGAAGGGAATCCATGCCACTGCAGTGGTTGCCGATGATGTGGAATTGAATCCGGCTACCGCGTCTATTGGAGCCAATGTCGTAGTGGGTTCAGGCTCTGTAATTGGCGATGCTACTGTAATCGGTTCGGGTGTTAGCATTGGGAGCGGGGTTCGGATTGGAAACGGATGCCATATTTATCCCAATGTGACGCTTTACGAGCGGACAGTGATTGGAGAGAAGGTTATCGTGCATGCGGGAGCGGTTCTGGGGGCGGACGGGTTCGGTTTTGAATTTGACGGTGAGGCTCACAGAAAGATCGAACACTTTGGCTTTGTTCAGATTGATGATGAGGTGGAAATTGGTGCTAATACGACCATCGATCGTGGACGATTTGGAGCAACCCGGGTAGGCGAGGGTACCAAGATCGACAACCTTGTGCAGATTGGACACAATGTGTCAATCGGGAGGCATTGCATTATCGTTGCTGACTCAGCTATTGCCGGCAGCGCTCGATTGGGAGATTACGTGACATTGGCTGCTCAGGTTGGTGTTGCAGGTCATATTGAGGTTGGTTCATTCAGTGTCCTGACCGCCCGTGCGGGTGTCACCAAGAGTTTGCCGGGAGGAACTCCGCAACAGCCAGCTTTTTATGCCGGCTTTCCAGCAGGCCCTGCCGAGAGGGCGCGGAAAGAGATGGTTTATCCCCGGAAAGTGCCTGATATCCTCAGGCGATTAAGGAAAATTGAGAGGAATAGTCCAGAGCAGGATTGAACGCTTCCCTTCGGCTTGCCATTCCAGGTGTTCGGCGGTGGAGGTTATCCAATGATGATCTCGTGTTTTGGCGTGGCGATAATCACCTCGGTTTCTGGCACCCGGGTCTCTAAATCTTGTTTCATCCAGTCTACTGCAGGCTGGTCGCCATGGACAAGGATGGTCATTTCCGGCTTTAACGTTTCCACATACTCAACGAGGTCCTCACGCGGTGCGTGTGCGCTGAAATCAAAGTTTTCCACGGAACAATTGCGTTCCACTGCGTCGTGTCTGTCATCAAGCTGGACTTTCTCCCCGCGGCTTGAGTTGATGACTTTGGCAAGTGGTGATTCGGGATCGGCATAACCGACAGCAGCAACAAGGTTCCTTGGGTTCTGGATAAATTGCCGACCAAGCCGGTTGGACATCGTGCGTTCGCTCATCATGCCGCTGGAGAGAGCGTAGATGTTACCCGGTTCCAATGCGGGCATTTCGCCCCGTTTTCCGGGAGTGTTTAAGAGTCCCTTGGTTCGCATCATGTGCATGCCATGGTGATTGCGGCGCACTTTGCTGGTGAAGCGATCATAGATTCCTGTCATCTTGATACTTAAACCGCCAACATGGAAAGGCATTGTCCTGATCTTTCCTTTCATCTGCAGTTCGTGGAGAAGCGTTATGATTTCCTGTGTCTTGCCCATTGCAAACAGTGGAATCATGACGGAACCGCCCTGTGAAAGACATTGTTCAATTGAGGAGGCGAGACGTTCTCCCTCCGAATTTCGGGTGTATTCGGGTGCCCGCGCCACGGCGCCACGAGTAGTCTCGAGGATCAGGACATCAACTCCGGATTGCGGGAGAAGTGCTCCCTTGATGATCGTTTGATCTTCAAAATGAAGGTCTCCAGAATACAGGATGGTGCGTCCCTCTGAGCAGATCAACGATGATACGGCTCCCATTACATGGCCAGCTTCGTGAAATTGGCAGGTTGTGTTTCCCGAGCGATCCAGGTTAAAGCAACGCCCGGGTTTCCTGGCTTGCCATTTCTTGCTTATCTGGCCGATCTCGCGGTGGGTAAAGAGCGGGTAATCCATATTGCCGGTTTGCTCGCGCTTATGGTTCATGACGTTGACGGAATTATGCAGCAGCGCCTCGGTGAGGACGCATGTTGCCGGGCTCATGAACACAGGCATATCGGGATGAGACCTTTGCACGACGGGCATTGCCCCGGAGTGATCCAGGTGTGCATGCGATAAGATGGCGGCATGAATTGATCCGTAATCAATCTCCCCAAGGTCGGGAAGTGCATTTTCTCCCTCCCTTTTAGGATGCATACCCGCGTCGAGAAGGATCCGGATTTCTCCTAGTGTCAAAAGGTATGAATTGGCGCCTATTTCGACATCGCGTGCCAGACTCTGAAATTGGATCATCTCTACAGTTACAGTTATTCGTCTTTTATTGCCGGCGTCTCCAGTGAATTTATATCGTGGTTAGCAAATCATGTCTGTTGAGGCAAAGTTCGCCTTGCAAGCAGTAGTAATGGGTGGCTTTGATAAGCAATGAGAATCTCTTTAAGGCTTATTCTTCTGGGAGCTTTACTTTGCTGCTGCTCCCCATCGGTATTTGGCGGCGCGAGCCAAGCGCGCCCGAATATTGTGCTGATAATGGCGGATGACCTGGGATTTTCTGACCTAGGTTGTTATGGCGGCGAGATCGATACCCCCAACCTGGATGCCCTTGCAGCGGGAGGAGTGCGTTTTTCCCAGTTTTACAATACTGCCAAGTGTCATTCCTCCAGGGTGGATTTGCTTACCGGGCTTTATTGCGGTCAAGCCGGGTCCACTGCCCTGAACCGAGGTGTCACGATAGCCGAAGTTCTTCGGCCTGCGGGTTACTCGACCATCATGTGCGGGAAATGGCACCTGAAGAATGAGCCGACCGAGCGCGGGTTTGAGCGTTACTTTGGTCATTTAAGTGGTGCCACCAATTTCTTTACCGGAGATAAAACCTTTCGTCTCAACGGCAAGCCCTTCTCGGTTCCGAAGAAAGGTTTTTATACTACCGATGCCATTACGAATTACTCGATCCAGTTTGTGGATGAGGTGCTGCGTGAGCGGAACAAGCCGTTTTTTCTCTATGTTGCCTACAACGCTCCGCATTATCCATTGCAGGCACCCAAGCAGGAAGTGATGAAATACCGCGGTAAATACCGCGCGGGCTGGGATGAACTGCGTGAGAAGCGATACAGGAAACAACTTTCAATGGGGATGATTCCAGAGAAATGGGCCTTGAGTCCCCGTCCGGAAGATGTTTCCTCATGGTCGCAGCTTAGTGGGGAGGATAAGGACTGGGAGGATTTCAGGATGGCGGCCTATGCGGGGATGGTGGACCGCATGGACCAGCAGATCGGACGCCTTGTGGCGCATCTCAAGCAGAGAGGCGTGTTTGACAACACCGTGTTCATGTTTTGCTCGGACAATGGTGCCTGCCCGTTCGAGCGCACTCGTGGCAAGGACAAGATGCCGTGGGATCCTGAAAGCTATTGGACTTATGATAGTGGATGGGCGCATGCTGGAAATACTCCCTTCCGCTGGTATAAACAGAACCAGCATGAAGGAGGAATCAGCAGTCCACTGATTGTCCACTGGCCGTTGGGGATTGAGGCAGCCAAGGGGTCGATCAGTCATCAACCGGGTCATTTAATCGACTTCATGGCTACTTGTATTGAGCTCGCGGGTGGGAAATATCCAGAACGCAGTGGTGACCGGGTAATCGCCCCATTGATGGGCAAATCACTTTTACCTGTATTGAAGGGGAAACAGCGAAAGGGGCATGAGTTCCTTTATTTTCATTTTGGCAATAACCGAGCCATCAGGAAAGGCGATTGGAAAGTTGTGTCCGTTCGCGGAGGTCCATGGGAGCTGTACAACCTTGAAGAGGACCGGACCGAGCTCAACAATCTTGCAGGCAAGAAGCCGGAACTTGCCGCGCAACTGAGTGCCCTTTGGCATGAGTTTGCCGAGGAGACTGACAGGTTGCCGGCCAAACAGCGCACACCTGTTTCAGGAACGAGGAAGAAGAAAAATCGCCGCAAGGCTGGTTAAAAGCCCCGTGTGGGCCACTCAGCGTATTTCGACTGTTGCTCCGGGTCGGATCAGGGAGGGCAACCGGATGATATTCCAGTTTGCCAGCCGGATACACCCGGCACTGTGAGATCTGCCGATAGTCTCTGGAAGTGCGGTGCCGTGCAATCCTATACCGGCCTTACTGAGGCCGGCCCAGAGGATTCCGATAGGGCTGTTGGGACCGGGAGGCAACTCAAAGAATTCATCACTGCGCTTCCCGGTTTCCAGCATGCTCTTGTCCCAGCGAAATACCGGGGTGGTAATCATGTTCCATATTTTCCATTTTCCGCGGTGGATAAATTTTTCCTCTCCAGAGGTAATTGGGAAGGTGGCGATGAGTTTATTTTTTTCCCAGATCGCAGCCAGGTTCTGTGCGGTATCGATAATGATCGTCCTTTTGCTCAGCTTCTTGTCCTTGGGAAAGGATTTGTGGTTCTTTATTTTCTCAATGGCAAAGGGCTTGACGTTCGGCACCCGGAGCATGGAACCAGCACTCACCTCGTCCCAGTTTGTCGAAGGATTGATCTTTGCAAGGAAGTAATCATCGGTGTGGTATCTTTCAGCGACAAATTCCTGAATTGAGCGGTAGTAGAGATAGTCGATTCCGGCTTGCTCTTCAGGCTCAAATGGGACATCACCAACAAATTCAAAATCATCTTCGGATACAGTGTAAGTGGTGTAGTTCTCCTTGATTAGCGTGTTTGATTCACTGATGACCTTGCTGAAGTTGTTATATTTCAGCCCGGAGAGGAAATTATAGTGGGCAACCGCCTTGCGGGTGAATTGCCCCATCATCCCATCTATCTTTCCCGGCCCGAAGGCTTGCTCATCCAGGAAGATCTGAAGGCGAATGATTTTCTCGGTTTCTGAATTTTCCGGTTCTGCTACAAATTCCCGTATATCCTTGCTGGGATTGGGCGTAGCAAAATCTTTCCCAAGGCAATTCCCAAGGAGGGGAGCGGTCAATAGGATCCAGACGAGGGCTTTCATCCTGCTTATCATTGGCCATTGGCGTGGCAGGTTGTTTCTTGCAGTGGTCAAGCCTTGCTGTTTTTCAGGATTCGCTTGAGAGGTTGAATGCTGTGTGCACGACATTAGCGGCCTTATCAAGCTGGCTTTCGTCGATGGTTACGGCAGTCTTGATTTCTGAAGTCGAGATCATCTGTATGTTTATGCCATTGTCAGCCAAGGCTGAGAACATCTGGGCAGCGATCCCTGAATGTGAGCGCATTCCTATTCCCACGACGCAGAGTTTGCCGATTCCCTTGGTCGTTTCTATAAATACCGAATTGCCGAGTTCTTCGACCAGGGGGTTGAGTGTTTCCTCAGCCTTGGTGAGATCAGAGCGGTGGAGGGTGAATGAAATGTCCGTTTTTCCGGTTTTGGATACGTTCTGGACGATCATGTCGATGATGACCCCGGCATCAGAGACCGCCTGAAAGATCCGGGCGGCAACGCCTGGGCTGTCCGGGACATTCTCGATGGTTACTTTCGCCTGTTCTCGTTCAATGCTTACGCCTCGGACGACGACAGCCTCCATGTTTGGGTGTTCTTCGGTCACTATTGTTCCTGGGTTGTTGTTCAAGCTACTGCGTACTTCAAATCGCACACCGAATTTTTTCGCAAATTCAACGGATCGTGATTGCATGACTTTTGATCCGGAAGATGCCATTTCCAGCATCTCGTCATAGGCGATCTCGTCTATTTTCCGTGCATCGAGAACCACGCGCGGATCACACGTGTATACACCATCGACATCAGTAAGGATTTGGCAAAGGTCAGCTTTGATTGCTGCTGCCATTGCAATGGCGGTCAGGTCGGATCCTCCCCTTCCAAGGGTGGTAATGCGCCCTTCAGGGCTTTTTCCCTGAAAACCGGCGATGATCACAATGTGCTCGTCATCCAGTAACCGGTGCACTTCATCAGGAGTAATGTTGGAGATTCTGGCCTTGGTATGTTCCCTATCGGTGGCGATGCCAGCCTGGGCTCCCGTGAGAGAAATCGCCTTGCCGCCCATTGCATTGATGGCCATTGAACAGAGGGCAATGGTGGTTTGCTCACCGGTAGACAGCAGAACGTCCATTTCCCTGTTGGTTGGCTGGTTGCCACGGGAGACCTGGTCGGCGAGTTCAATGAGCTGGTTTGTTACCCCAGCCATGGCTGAAACCACTGCAACTACACGGTTCCCTGCCTTTTGGGAATCAAGGATCTGCTGCGCCACGTTAAGTATGCGCTCGGGCGTGCCAACCGAGGTTCCGCCGTATTTCTGGACAATTAAAGGCAATGCGATGGGTTGTTGGTGTTGAGTGTCATGCAGGGGATTCCGGGAGCATATCGACAAAAAAGCATGACGCTATCCTTTCAGCATATTTTCCTCAAGATAATCGCGCACGGCGCTGCACGTGGCAGGGAGATTAACCGTAATTGGATCTCTTGATTTTAGTGCTTCCAGTGACGGGTGTGTGGATTGTTCGTCAACAGCCTGTCGGATTGTTTCCGGGAACTTTGCCGGGTGTGCGGTGGCGAGGATGACAGTGTTAATGGCGGGATTGATGTCCTGGAGGCCGCACGCAGTGTGCGGGTCAGGAAGGTAGCCGTATTTCTCCCTGGCCGACCTGATATTCCTGAGGATACCATTATCATCTGTACGCGTGGCAGTGAATTTCCCGGCCTTAAGACCAGGCAGATCCACGGCTTCGCCGGCCTTGACCCGTGCCATAATGCGGGTGGTTTGTTGACTGTCTCCTTCAAGGTGATAGTGAAGAAAGCGCTCAAAATTGGAGGCTACCTGAATATCCATCGAGGGAGCCAGGGAATGAGTTACCTTGTCCTGCTGGTAACGGCCACTTGTGAACAGGCGGTAAAGTAAGTCATTTTGATTGGTGGCCACAACAAAGTTTTCTGCCGGGAGTCCCATGCGGGCAGTGAGCCATCCGGCAAGCACATTGCCAAAATTCCCCGTTGGGACGACAAAGCGGAGCGCGGTTCTCTTCTCCTCGGCTAATTGGTTGAAAGCATGTAAGTAGTAGACGCATTGAGCCAGGATTCGCACAAGGTTTATTGAGTTTACTGCGGAGAGGTTGGCCTTGGCCTTGAAATCCAGGTCACCGAAGAGTTCCTTAACGATGTTTTGAGCATCATCAAATGAGCCATTGATGGCTATTGGAAATATGTTTTCCGCTCCGGTGCAGGTCATTTGTCGTTCCTGAAGTTCCGAGATCCTGCCTTGTGGATAGAGAATGAATACGCGGGTGTTCTTCTTTTCAGCCAATCCGTTGATTGCTGCCGAGCCGGTATCGCCGGATGTGGCGCCGAGGACATTGACCGGCATCCCTGTGCGTGCGATCTGGTCCTCGAAGAGGTTGCCAACAAGCTGCAGACCAAAATCCTTAAATGCCAGGGTAGGCCCGTGGAAGAGCTCGAGAACGAATGTGTTCTCGGCAATCTGTACCAGGGGGGCGGCGTTTTGCGGGTTGGGGAATGTCGAGTAGGAGCGTGCCATTAATGCATCAATTTGCCCGGGTGAATGATCATCGTCGAACAGGCTGAAGAACCCTGCTGCCAGCTCGGGGTAGGAAGCTGGTGCTGAACTGATCAGTGCAGTGATATCCGGTAGACTTTCCGGAACATAGAGCCCGCCGTCAGGCGCCATGCCGGTTGCGAAGGTCTTGGTAAAACCAAGCGGCGGGGATTCGCCTCTTGTGGAAGAAAAGCGCAAGCGGTGGGGGGTTAACGTTCGAGGGTCTCTACACGGAGGAGCGTGTGCTCTGATTCCACGGATTCCAGTGCAAGAACGGCCTTCAAGGCGGTGCTGACGGTTCCGTAGGTGGCGTCGTGAAGCAGAAGTACCAGCGGGATATGTTCTGAGGGTTCCTTGGGCTCGGGTTGAATCACGGAAAGAATGCCAATACCGTTTTCCCCCGTGATGTTGGCAATACGGGCAAGGACGCCCGGTTCATCAACAACACTCAGGCGCAGATAGTATTGTGAGAGGGTTTCTTCAAGCGGCAGGGCAACTCCGTAGTCGCCGTGGGGAACAAAGCCAGTGCAACCAACTTCATTAATCAAGTTTTCCGCGACGTCAGCAAGGTCGCTGATAACCGCACTGGAAGTTGCATCCTGCCCGGCACCACTGCCGTAGAAGAGCGTTTCACCAACAACGTTACCATGTACTGCCACTGCGTTAAACACACCATCAACGGATGAGAGAATATGGGTGCGGGGTATGAGTGAGGGGGCCACGCGCACCTCGATGCGCTCATCGCCCTGATTCTGGCGAATGACACCCAGGAGCTTAATCTCGTAGCCCAAGCTGTCGGCAAATGTCACATCTTCAGAGGATATTGTCTCGATGCCGTTCACTGAGACTTCCTCCGGTTTCAACCAGCGTCCGTAGGAGAGCCATCCCAATATGATTGCCTTGTGTCCGGCATCCCAGCCGTTGATATCCAGGCTGGGGTCGGCCTCGGCAAAACCTTTATCCCTGGCTTCCCCGAGCGCCTCAGAAAAACTGATGCCGGCTTTGGTCATCCTGGTCAGGATATAGTTTGAGGTGCCGTTGATAATTCCGTAGATCGAGTCTATCCGGTTGCCGACGAGGGCTTCCTTGACAGCCTTGATGATGGGAATGCCACCGGCAACGGCAGCCTCACAGTATAGTGGCGTGTTCTGCTTCTCGGAAAGTTCAATGAGTTGCTTGCCGTGTTTTGCAAGCACAGCCTTGTTGCCGGTAACCACGGCCTTGCCCGCTTTTAGGGCGGCGGTAATCAGCTTAAATGCCTCGTCATCCCCACCTATTAATTCAACAATGACGTCGATCTGTGGATCGTCGATCAGGTCACGCCATTCAGTGGTAAGCATTTCCGGCGACACGTCGACATCACGTTTCCGGTTCGGGTCGCGGACAGCAATTCTAGTTACCTGCAGGTGCGCACCGGTGCGATCCTGCAGGATATGCCTGTTTAGCAGCAGGTTTTTATAGACACCGGATCCAACGTTTCCAAGGCCGGCAAGGCCGATGCGAAGTTGTTTTGAGGACGTTTCCACAGTTATTTTTAATGGGCGGTAACTATCCGGGTTAGAAGCTAATAAGCAAGCAATTACAATGGGCTACCGCATCAATCCTTCTGGTATTCCACAGGATATCCACTATAGCTTGGTTAATGGCAAAGACAGCCCTGCTGCTAGACCCTGTTTTTCTGGAGCATGATCCCGGTAAAGGGCATCCTGAGTCCATTGCAAGATACCAGGCGGTGAGCCGCATCCTCAAGGCAGACGGGATTAAGGAGAAATGTCAGGCATTGCCCCTGCGTGTGGCCACCAGCAAGGAAATCCTGGCTTGCCACGACCCATTGTATCTTGACCGAGTGCGGGCAGACATTGCCGGGGGCAGTGAGTTGTTGACTACTGGTGACACCCATGTTTGCCCCGAATCTTTGGACGTGGCATTGGCAGCGGCAGGGTCAGTTCTCAATGCCATTGACGGAGTTTTTGAAGGCAACTTTGAGAATGCCTTCTGTGCTGTTCGTCCACCGGGGCATCATGCAACAGCTGATCGCGGCATGGGATTTTGTATTTTTAATAACGTGGCAATTGCCGCACGGTATGCGCAACGCAAGCACGGCGCTGAGCGGGTGGTTATCATTGACTGGGATGTGCACCACGGTAACGGCACCCAAGACATCTTCTATGAGGATGGTTCGGTTTTCTATTTCAGCACGCACCAGTCTCCCTGGTATCCGGGCACGGGTGCGGCGGACGAGAAAGGCGATGGCGATGGCGATGGCGCTACACTGAATGGTCCCTTTCCTGCAGGGTCAGGATATGCGCAGATTAACGCCCTTATTTGTGACCAGTTCAGCCGCGCGATGGAGAAATTCAAGCCGGACCTTGTTCTTGTTTCTGCAGGGTTTGATTCCAGGGTCGGTGATCCCCTTGGGCATTTCACCCTTACTGATGGGCAGTTTATTGAGCTGACAAAGCGGCTCCTTGAGATTGCGCACAAATATGCCGCTGGCAGGCTAGTCTCGGTTCTGGAGGGGGGCTATAATCTGGAGGGACTTGCCAGTGGAGTAAGGGCCCATGTCGGTCAACTCATGGAAGCTTGAAAAATTCTTGCAAGGGCAATGTTCCTGCTAAGGTTTCACCTGGCGACTCAGCCAGCCAAAGATCGCCTCAGGGATCATTTCATGTCCGCCGTTAAAAATAGTGACCCTTGTCTTGTTTGATTGGGCACGCCAGAGAGGTTGTCGTTTTTCCCCGTAGGGGAGGTCGTTCCCTGCTGGCTGGATAAGAGCTTCAGGTACCTTGGCATGGGAGGTGAAGTGTGCGATGTGCGAATCGCTTATCTGATCTTTTTTATCGGCCAGCGCATTGTATGCATTCAGCGAGTGGCTGATTGGCACGCTGCCCTGATGGCCGTCGTGAATCCCCGCATTGATATCGAGCGGGATATTCCTTGCCTCCTGGATCCAGGTTAAAGGAGAGCGCTTGCGGTATTGCGCATCAATTTCAGGGCTTTCTCCGGGTTTGCCACCACAAGATTTTTCCAGGTCAGCGTGATAGCGTCGTCCTGATTTCAGGCATTGCCTGTGCCATGCAGCACAATCGGTAATGGGCACCCAGGCGCTGACCCCGGCCCAGATTCCCGGTGCTCTTCCGGCCATCAGCAGTGCCATGTGTCCACCGCCTGATGCGCCAGCGAGGTAAATCCGTCTTGGATCGATCCTGGCTTTCTTCCCTGCCCAGGCCACGGCATCAATAATGTCGGTCACGGCAAGGTCGGATCCGCAGGCAGCGGGGTTCTTATTGGCCCCCCGGAAGTCAGGATGGATAAAGGCCCAGTTACGCTCGATACAACCTTTGGCTAGGGGAGCGTTGTAGTTGCTCTGCCATCCGCTGCTCCAAGTGTGCAATGCGACCAGCAATGGTACCGGATTACCGGTTTCAGGGGCGAAAAAAAGCGCAGGCTGGAGTGAGCCGTCTTTTGAACTTTCAATGGTGATCGGCTTGACGGAATCAGGGTAGCCCGCATTTGCCACCGGGGTAGCGCCCAGGAAAAAGATGGCGATGAGCTTGAGTGCCCGCATCATGCCGAAAAAAAGCGTGCGCTAGAAATTAAACTTGTCCTTTCCGGGCTCTTCCTCTGAGTTCTCTTCTTGGTCGCCGGCCTTGCTCTTGATCAGGGCCTGGTCATCCTCGGAAAGTTTGGTGATATCGTAATCGAAAGTGCGACCGTTGGAGAAGCGGAACTTGCCGATGTTGCCCTTCAGGGAAATCATTGCTGCTTTCAGGGTCTTTCCGGCCGGATTGGTCCATGTACGTTCATCGATCAAGTATTTCGGCTTACTGAAGACCCCGCTTCCAGAGCCTTCGGTTGCGGGTGGGGTGGCGTCCTTAAGCGCAACCTTAATGGCTTTCTCGGTATCCGGGCTGCTCGGGTGGCCGTGGTAGACAAGGTTCCCCTTTACATCGAATACCGCCATGTGCGGGATGCCGTTGCTAAGGCGTGGTCCGCTGATGCCCTTGGTAATGGTGAACTGAAGTTTGTTATTGGTCACCATTTTTTGGATGGCATCGGGGCTACTTCCCTGAACCTCGGCACCGACCAGAACCATTCCTTTTTTTGAGTATTTTTTGTCCATCTGAACCAGATGGGGCATTGAGGCAATGCACGGTCCTCACCGGGTTCCCCAGTATTCGATGACGACTACCTTGCCGTCCAGTTTGTCGAGTTTGACCTTCGGGCCGGATACGTTCTCGCCCAGGTTGAATTCAGAAAGTGTATGCTCTGCACCCTGTATCGCATTGAATGCTGCAAAGATGCCCAAGGCCATTATAATTCCTGTCCCCGCTTTGGAATAATTCTTCATGATAGGCCTAATTTAATCATGATCGGTGATTTTCGTCCATTGATATTATGTTGCGGAAGATGGAACGTTTGTAATTCCAGTGAATACGAGCGGAATTTGTTAATGGGTCAGAGTAATTGTGGAGTGTGACGTGGAGATTCTCTGGTCTTGCGGGGGAGTTGGGGGATGTATATCCAATTAAGGAATTTCCGCTGGGGGTATTGGCGAAGCGGGTAGCTCTTCATCAACAGGCTGTTATTTCTCTTTTGCCCAGTCAGGAGTCCCGAACCAGTCGTGCATTTCCTTGAGGAAGGGAGATATGATCTCGGGGGGCTCGGGGATATGGCCCCGGTCACCAGACTCGACCATCCATGTCTCCATCGCCACGCGCAGACGCTGCAGGGCTTCCTGGTGCTCGGGCTCTTTGGACTGGGCAAGGTTGCGGATCTCGTGTGGATCACTGCCGTTATGAAAGAGCATTTCGCCGGGGAAAGGTTGCATCAGTTCTAGGGCCGGCCCGGTTAACTTGCCTTCTGCCTTGAGCCTGCGCATTAGTGGCTTTACAAGGAAGCACTTCTCCTTGTAGCGGTTAAGTGTTTCGAATCCTGCCCCGGGGGTAAAATTGCGGATGTAGTGGTATTGCCGATCGTGTACGGAGCGCATCCGGACCACGGTTTCATCGATACGGTCACGGGCGGCAAAGGCGAATGATCGCGGCGGGTCCGCGTGGGGCCCGAGGAAGACACGGCTTTGCATGCCATGCGGGCGCCTGATCCCGGCGATAGCAAGGGTGGTGGCTGTCAGGTCAATGAGGCTGACGACCCGGTCGCTGACGACCCCGGGTTTTTCCTTGGCGGAGAGGATAGGGAAGTTCTTCGCGTCACGTACGATAAGCGGGACACGAAGTCCCTGGTCAAAAGGCCAGTGAATTCCGCGAGCGGTCAACCTGCCGTTGTCGGAGAAGAAGATCACCACCGTGTTATCGTTCATCCCGTCCTTCCTGAGGCGTGACAGGATTTTCCCAATGCGGATATCAGCTCCACTGATGGAATTGAGGTATCGGGCCCATTCCTGTCTGCTTACCGGGTGATCCGGGTAGTAGGGAGGAGGGGTGACATTCTTCTCGGTGGCAACCTTCGGGTGCCATTCTTCACCGACCCAGGGCACGCGTTGCTTCTCGGCCGACTTTCGGTCGTAGATGTCATATTCGGCTTCCGGCAGGTTGATTTGCGCAAAGAAGGGCTGGTTACCCCTTAGGTCATCCCACTGGGCGCTATCGTAGAGTTTGCCTTCGTTGACGAAGTTCAGGTCCAGTTTTCCCGTGCCTGTTTCCTCTTTTCCCATGTGAGTGATGTTGGCCGTAAAGTAACCCGCGTCCTTCAGTCGGTGGGTTATTGGGCGGATGCCGGGCGGCAGCTTGAAGTCGTCATCCCGGTGGGAGCGCATGTGGTGGGTGTCGGTGGTTCCCTGGTACATGCCGAGCATGAAGCATGAACGGCTGGGTGCGCATACCGGCGAGGTGGAGAACGCGTTGGTGTAGCGTATGCCTGCCTTTGCCAGTGCATCGAGGTTAGGGGTTGCCGTGTTTTTCTGTCCGTAACACCTCAAGTCGTTGGAGAAGTTCTCCCCGACGATCCAGAGGATGTTGGGTTTTGCTTTTGCCCGTGCAGTGCAGTGTAAGCCGACCACCGTGGTGAGCAGGACAATGAGAATTTTGATTCCTCCAGTTTTCATCATGTAACTGCATTTTGGCGCCATATTGGTGTGCATTCCCAGCTTTTTATTACCGAACGAAGGACTGGACTCTGAATTGATGTCTTTTGCCGGATTAAAAGCGGGAGCCTGGAGAGAAGCAGAAATGTCGTAAATTATCCAACTTGGAATTTAGATGATTACTCTAGATTAGAGCGGCTCTGCCTTGCCGGCGTGGGGATACAGAGGATAATGAAGGGCAGCCCTTTATTGTTATTGAGCTCTTTTGAAGGGCTGCAGGGGAACCAGGGCAGGATCGCCAAAGATCACATAGAGCAGGGTATTTTGAGGAATTCGGCGCTGTGTGACGGGTTTTTCCACGACAAAACTTCCGGGACCAAACCCCCGAATCCCGATGATCGCGTTGATGAGCTGCTGGTAGGCTTCACCCACGCTGGCTCCCTGCATCCATTTTTCAAGGATCGGATACAGGTGAGGGAAGCCCGAACTGAGGCGCATGTGCCCGAAGAATACGGTTGCGCCGCGGTCGAGGTAACTGGTGCCAAAGGCGGGACGCTGATCCACCTTGTATCCCCCCGGGGCTGAGCTCATCCGGGGGAAATCGGATTTTATGGGCACAGCGGAAAAGCAGGATCCGGAGAGGACGATCTGGTTGCTTGATTGAGTGGGGATTCCTCCGATGTCGATGGAGCAGGACATGCCCGGAATGCCGTGCCCATGCATGATGACAAGTTGTGCGGCGTTGAGTGCCTTTTGCGGTTCTGGTTCAAATGCCTTGAGGAACTTGCCTTTGTTGGCGATGCGAATGTTCCATAGGTTCTTCCCATTTAGTTGGGGGGCATCTGTTGCCTTGGGAGTGTAGATGGTCAGGGTCGGTGTCTTGATGCCGTGGATGGCGAAAACCTTGCGCAGGATCCCCGCCTTCTGCAGGGACCGTGATTCCGTGTTGGAGGGAACCTGGCTGATGGCGAAGGGCTTGAGGTCCTTCTGCGAGATGCTCCGGTAGTTAATCGTGCGCTCGATGAGGTCATTGAAGTTGGCCGGCGAGGAGGCTGGAAGAATTCCTGGATAGGCATCAAGGTATGGGTCTTTATCGAGTGTGGTTAATAATTCCCAAGTGCCGAGCAGCATGTTTTCCCGGAAGGACTCCATGCGCGGTGCCAGTGCCACATATTTCGGCTTAATCTTTATAAGCTGTTTCCTTAATGCGACTAGGGTCTCTGGTTGATAAATTTCAGCAAGGTTTGCAGTCTTAATAATGGTTGCGTTGCGGTGTTCGGCCAGTTTTCCCAGTGGCTTGAGGTATGCCTCTTGAGTGTGGTCAGTGAGGATGACATAGTTTTCTCCTAAGGGTGCATGTTTCTTCAGTTTCAGGATGAAGGCGGAATTGCGCAGGATATTACGACTTGGTCGCGGGGAATCCCGATCAATGCGTGGGAGTGTGCTTACCTCGGGAATCTGGAATTCCTGTGCCGGTGATCCCGTGCAGAGGGCGGCGGCGAGGATAATCAGTAAGGACTTCATGTGCGTTGTAAATAGCATGATAAAGGAAATAGCATGCCCGTAAACCTATTACACGTCCTTGGTGGCTTGTTTTCCAGAGGCCGTTCTTCCGGCTAGAGGGAGTTGAGAAACTGTAACAACAGTTGCTGTGATTCCCTGGGGAAATTTGCATAGGCCTGCTTGGCAGCAAGGCCTTCTCCGCCGTGCCACATAATGGCTTCCTCAAGTGACCTGGCCCTGCCGTCATGCAGGTAAAAGGCATTGCCGTTGACAGTCTCGGTGAGCCCAATTCCCCAGAGTGGCGGTGTTCTCCATTCCCTTCCTGAAATGCCGGGTTTGTCGATTCCGTCGGATAACGCCTCACCCATGTCGTGGAGTAACAGGTCAGTGTAAGGCCTGATTAACTGGTTTTTGAGTTCATCAAGGGGTGCATAGGGTCCCGTCTTGAGGATTGGTGTATGGCACTTGGCGCATCCCGCGCGGGCAAATAATTCTCCCCCCATGATGATCTTCTCCGCCGAAGGGGTTCTCTGGGCAGGTGGAGCCAGGGTCCTGAGGTAAGTGACAACACGGTTGAGTTTTGCGTCATCAATTTCAGGGGCGCCGGAAGTGCTGGGATTGAGGATCTTGGCTTGGGCAGGAGTGAAGTCTTCTTTGGGATGAATGCTGCTAGTAATGCCAATGTCTCTCCAGAATGCGACAGCTGCCTGCAGCCTTAAATTGGGCTGACCGGCTTTCCAGCCAAACCGGCCCAACTCAGTTTGTTGGGTTTCCGGGTTCAGGGCATAACTGGCCCTGCCGGAGATGCCATCCCTGTTTTCATCATCCGGGTCGGCAAGGGCAAGGATCGTGTCTTTTTCAACCGCTTCCAGCAGGCCCAGTCCGACCAGGGGCGGAGCCAGCCTGGGGCTAAGCAGGGTCTGAGGATGGGGTCGCCCGTAAATCGTCTTTGCATGAAGTGTGTAATTTGGCCTCCGGAGTGTAATGGAGGCTTGATCATTGAGTTTTTCGCGAACCGGTTCATAGGTAATTTCAACCCTGCCTTCAGGTTCTATACCAGGTGCTGCATTTACGGCAAGTTGCACCCCAAGGTTGGGGTCCCCTTGCTTGCTTCCAGGGAAATGCAACCGAAAGAGCAGACCAACACTAACCTTGTCACCTTTTTCCGGTGCACCCCGTCCATCCCTGACATGGCACCCTGAGCAGGAACGTGCATGGAAGAGTGGGCCCAGACCGTCACGGGCAGTTGTGGAGCTGGGGGAGAAGACCCAGTTCTTGTTGAAGAAGGAGTTCCCGACGACATGGGCGCGCCGATTGATCCGGCTAATGTTGGCCAGGGGCATGGCGAAGGCGTTTGGGCCTTCCTGGAAAACCGTCGTGCTGCCGCCGCTCTGGACAGTTTCAGCCTGTGTAATGAGAGTGGATAGAGTGGAGATCCCCAGTAAGCAGACTGTGAAAATCTTGTAAGGCCTCACGGTAGTTAGGGTTCTGGTTCCCTTGAAACATTGACGCCGAGTTTTCTGGAAATTCCCACGAGGCCGTCTGCCACGTTTTCAAGTTCTTCAATTAATCTCAAGATGGTTCCTCTTGCCTCAGAGCCTTCCGCCGCGAGGATGGCCTGGTCGAATGGCCGGGGAATTTCCCTGGAGGTTGATAAAGACGAGATCAACATCGTGTGGAGTTTTTCAGCCAGTTCGGGATCCTCTGCGGTAGCCAGCACCTGCATCCCTGGACCTTTAATCGTTGACCCGTCAGTTCTTGTGTAGGTTCCCGACCAGACATTAATGAGCCCGACAATGTCGTAGATGGCATCATTGTGCGTGGTATCACTGAAACAGGAATGCTCGTCCTCTTGTGCTCTTGATTCATAAGCGACGAGCAATCTTTCTCCGGCAAGCTCGAACCCACTCAGCAGGGCCATTCCCGAGAGAATTTTACGGATGGATTTTTGAGCATCATCCTCCACGAAGCCGGCCCGGTAATTCTCCTTTGAGGGAGCCCATTCATTGACGAGGCCTTGGAGGTCCTCCAGAAGCAGGGCAACCGTGGCACTGAGGAATGCTTTCCTGCGATCGGCATTTGCTGCACTCGTATAGTCTG
>JAAESJ010000328.1 GCA_024229495.1 Verrucomicrobiaceae bacterium
GCATTGGAAGTCGATACTTTTCGTAACTTTTTCCTACTAATCCTGAAGCTGCCACCTAATACGGGTAAGTATTTTAAAATGAGCGACTTATTATTTAAGTTATCTTAAATAAAAGAGAGTGAATCAAGCCATATCGACCTTTTCGAGTGCGTGGAGACTCTCCCCTTTTGCCTTATCGTATTTCTGGCAAAAAAAATGCTTATTAATCCCCCTTTTCCCTCCAGTCACAGGCACCCTTATTCCTCAAACTGGTGCAGGGCAGCCACCGGATAACGCCTACATTTACCTATCGAGCCCCCCTCCGAGTGGGCATCTTCGGTCAAGTTTTGCAAGCCAGGGTTACTGAAAAACCGCCTCCAGTCGATAAAATCTTCTCCGGCTGCCCCGGGCAGCACCCTCATCACGGACTTGAGCAATACCGACATCATTTCGGGGAGCCAACTCATTGGTGATAACCCAATCATCAGCAAATAGGGTGTCACTTCTCCACACCGTGTATTTCACACCAGCCGCCGCACTCCAGGCAAGGATCACGTCATCCCCTTCCAGGTTTACCTGCAATTCCGATACCGCCTCATCCAGCAATGGTAAAAGACGCAGTTCCAGATGCACCATCCGATGATCGGAAGCACTGACCAGAGAACTTAATGGATTCCCGGCGACCGGCCAGAAAACCCCACCCCCCAGGATCGCCAGACCCGCCTTGGAAGGCAGCACGTAATCCACTCGCAAGCCACCGGCAAAAGCAGCGGTGTCGCTTCCACCCCTTCCGCTCACCGGAATGAAGGAGTTATCAATGAGAGGGTGAAGGGTGAATTGCTGCGCGGCTCCGGCAAAGCTGTCTCCATCCTCAGGATCCGCATTCTGGTCACCGACGATGACAAAGCGTCGTCCCGTGCCAAGGCCACCGGCCTCGCCGCTATCATCATAGATGTAATCATCACGGTCCGGATCCACATAATCGGCCCACAGACGGATCTCATCATGGTTGCGTCGGCCATTGCGATCCTCGGGTCCGTCAAAGGTCGGTGGTGTCGGGTGACTGCCCAGTAAGTGAACAACATGCCCCTCTACTTCAATGGGAACATCCCAATGACTCTTCGAGGAAAGCCGGAAAACAGCAAGTTCCTCAGGCCGATACCAGTCATTGGGAGCAGGGCTGCCTGCAATGTCAGGTAACAGGGCACCCGGCATGTCCTTCCAGAGAAAGTTGCGGAAAGTGCGCACTTCATCGGCACGGATGGGAAACTTGGAAAACACCGCCATGGCATACTGCCCGGGAAAACGCCCGAAGCCGAAGCAGTCATCCCCGTAGGTGGTCGAACCGGGAGTATCGTTAACACTGCCGTTGTTATTGAAATCAAAACCGGAATGGACACCGGTGTTTGATACGGCGACAAAGCGGTGCGGGTAATTTTGTGGTAGCTGGCCGTTCTGCGGGACAGCGATAAAGTTGTCATGCAGGGCATCCAGGTTTGCCCTGGTCCCGTCGTAATTGAGCTCATTGATAAAGAGCACATCGGGTGCAACGCGCTGGATGATCTCGGCGACCTTCTTCGGATTCGAGGAACCCGGGTTTGCCAACAGGGCTGCAAGTGCTGCTCCTGTATTGGGGCTGAGCGA
>JAAESJ010000329.1 GCA_024229495.1 Verrucomicrobiaceae bacterium
AGTGGACGGCAAGGTCGGACACGTGGCTGTCGAAGACGGGGACACCGTCAATGCCGGTGATGCACTGCTGACCATCGACGGTCGCGAGGTCGTCGCCGTACTCGGTGATTTCGCGTTCTACCGCCAGTTGGACGTGGGGTCTGAGGGTCCCGACGTTCGACAGTTGGAGAACGTCCTGTTGTCCGCCGGCTACCAGGTGGGGGATGTGGACTCCCTCTATACCGAAGAGACCCGATCCGGCCTTGCTGCGTGGCAGGCCGATCACGGCTACATCGGTGCGGCCCCCGAGGCCGACGAGGTCGTGACGGTCAGCCTGCAGGGCAATCCTGCGGGATATGTGGTCGGTCCGGTCAACGCTGTTTCAGTTCGCATCGGACCGGCGGTAGCCACCGCCGGTGAACTGCGCGAGAGCCAGTCAGCAGCAGTGATGAGCACCGTGGCAGCCGTTGTAGATGCGGCGGCCGTGGCCGACACGCCGGTTCCCACGGTGAGCCTGACCTCCGCGGCCGTGGTCGTCCAGGAGGGAAGACCCGTGGTGGTGACC
>JAAESJ010000330.1 GCA_024229495.1 Verrucomicrobiaceae bacterium
AGAGCCTATTCCGATGTCACTAATCTCTCAGTCAAAATGTTCAGCGGTGATGCGAATCCTCTGCCTAATGTTGTCATCAGCGGCAACACGATTGAACACCTCGATACTGAACATGATGGATTTTATTCTATCGTTTTCGATCCAGTACCGGGAGCCACTGGCATCGAATTGGAATGGGCAAATGAGAGACAACACAAGCACTGGACGATACGCGAAATTGAAGCCTGTACCAGCGCCCCTGAAGCGCAAAAGAATCAAGTTGGTGTAATCGCTCAGAATCCCAAACAACAATCAAAGTCCAAGTCCCTAATGCAGGAGAAAAGCAATATAGAGGCTCAGCTAAGAGAATTTTCCAAATCCAGATCAGTCTTTGGAGGGATTTTTGGCAAACCCGATCCAGTTCACATTTTAAATCGTGGCGATGCCGAACAACCCGAAGAGGAAGTTACTCCAACTGTGCTGAGTGCACTCGGTGATTTATCTTTAGCAAAAGATGCGCCTGAATCGGAGCGCCGAGTAGCATTGGCAAAATGGATTGCTGACGAGAAAAATCCACTCACAGCTCGTGTCGCAGTCAATAGGATCTGGCAGGGACATTTCGGGATCGGAATCGTTGAGACAGCAAATGATTTCGGTAAGATCGGCGCCGCCCCATCTCACCCCAGACTCCTTGACTGGTTATCTGCAGAATTTATTCGATCAGGTTGGTCAGTGAAGCACTTGCACCGTTTAATCGTTCTATCAGATACTTACCGACAATCGGAACAGATCGTGACACATGCGAGTGCCAAAGATGCCGAGGTGCGGCTATTGTGGCGGTTCCCATCCCGTCGTCTGGAAGCAGAAGGTATCCGCGATGCAATGTTGGCAGTTAGCGGAAGACTGAATCTGAAAACCGGTGGACCCGGGTTCGATCTATTTTCCTCACGCGGCGGACTCAGTGGATTCCCTCCGATTTTAAAATTTCAAGGCGATGGCCTGCGCCGTATGATCTACGCGCACAAGATCAGAATGGAGCCTGATTCAGTCTTTGGCGCATTCGATTGTCCTGACGCTGGCCAGAGCGTATCACGCAGACGACAGAGCACGACACCGATTCAGGCACTGAACCTGTTCAATAGCCAATTCACGATCGATGAATCCGAAGCGATGGCAAAACGCGTCAGGGAAGATGCCGGTGAAGAGGTGCCGGCCCAAGTCGCACGCACGTATTGGCTCGCTTACGGCCGTGATCCACATCCGAACGAAATGGCTGATGCAGAATCGGTAGTACACCGACAGGGCCTAGAAACTCTGTGCCGGGCAATATTCAACAGTAACGAATTTCTTTTTATTCCATGAGAAATGGCGCCGAACATATTTCACCAAGCGGACGGCAGTTATTGGATCGTCGCGCATTCCTAGGTAACAGTGCCACTGCACTGAGTTCGATCGCGCTGACGAGTTTACTTGGGACCGAGGGATTACTTGCGGGAAAACAGCCAGTGATCGATCCATCGCGACCATATGCCCCTCGTGCGCCGCACTTTTCTCCGAAGGCAAAGAATGTTCTCGTAATCTTCTGCCCGGGAGCCGTTAGCCAATTGGAGACCTGGGACTATAAGCCAGAATTGATTAAACAAGACGGCAAACCTCTTGTCGGAGGGCCTGCAGTGACTTTTCAGGGTCCCGCGGGCAATCTGGCAAAGCCACAGTACGAGTTCCGGCCCCGCGGACAGACCGGAAAAATGGTCTCGGAAATGATTCCGCATCTCGCGGAACTGACCGACGACATCGCATTCATCCACTCGCTCACCAGTAAATCAAATACTCACGGACCCGCGGAAAATTTCCTCTCTACTGGTTTCGTGCAGGATGGTTTCCCAAGCATGGGCGGCTGGGTCAGTTATGCACTAGGAAGTGAAAATCAGAATCTACCTGCCTTCGTATCGATCCCCGATCCTCGGGGAATCCCGCAATCCAGTGTCAATAACTGGGGACCCGGATTCCTTCCGGCGGAGTTTCAAGGAACGCCATTCAGCGCCTCCAAACCGTTACTACATCTGGATCCGCCAGCCGGAATCACGACTGACCAAAATCAAGCCGCCCGTTCGCTCCTTCAACGGATGAATGCACGCCATCTCGAACAGCATCCGGGCGACGGCAAACTCGCTGCCCGTATTGCCAGCTATGAACTTGCAGCGAGAATGCAACTTAGCGTCCCGGAAATTAATAATCTAAACTCAGAGCCGGCTCATATCCTGAAGAGCTACGGTGCGGACAATGCCTCGAACCCAATCAAGGCAGGATTTGCAAAGAACTGCATTCTTGCGCGACGATTAATCGAAAGGGGCGTGCGCTTTGTTCAATTATTTAACGGCGCTTACGCTAGCGGTGGACAACTTAACTGGGACGGACACAAAGACCTCAAGAAACAATATGATGTGCATGCCGAAATCCTCGACCAGCCCGCTTCTGCACTCATCAAAGACTTACGTGACCGTGGTCTACTCGAAGAAACCTTAGTCGTGTGGTGCACCGAATTCGGGCGCATGCCGATGTTCCAGAAGGGTGCAAAGGGACGTGACCACAACCCAGACGGGTTCACCTGTTGGATGACTGGCGCAGGCGTTAAACCTGGCATAAGTCACGGCCTCACGGACGAACTCGGACGCAAAGCCATCCATGACGTACATCCACTTTATGATT
Organism: Verrucomicrobiaceae bacterium; assembly: GCA_024229495.1. Classification (GTDB taxonomy): domain Bacteria; phylum Verrucomicrobiota; class Verrucomicrobiia; order Verrucomicrobiales; family DEV007; genus CACIUL01. The sequence continues at coordinate 2,689 of JAAESJ010000330.1, forward strand.
TCAACGCGACTATCCTGCACCTACTTGGTCTCGACCACGAGAAGTTGACGTTTTACCACAACGGTATCGAGCGGCGACTTACAAATGTCGAAGGAAATGTAATTGGCGAAGTGATAGGATAAATATCGATCACTAAGGATCAAGTGAAGGAAACAAGCCCACATTAAGTTAAAAACCTACTTTTCCGTTTTTTAAATAATTCAACTTATAAAATGTGGCTGATTTTATAATTGTAATCAGAGCTTAATCCAATAAAATTATTCTAATGAAAGAATATAAAGCAGTAATATATCAGGAAGGAATGCTAGGATCTCTTCTCCTAGGTCAATCAAAAGTAGACCCAGTTAAATTGACCGAATTCTTAAACACAAATGCAGCTGAAGG
>JAAESJ010000331.1 GCA_024229495.1 Verrucomicrobiaceae bacterium
CCACGTCTTTCATTGAGCAAATATTCCTGGAGGTCAGTGAGACCTGATATCTCATGATTGCCCGGCAGCACAGTCTCGGTGGAAACGGGTTTTTTCCTTCGGGCCGTCTTTTGGCGCAAGAGGCCAATGGCATCATATCTTTCAAGGGCAATTCCCCACGGGTCAATTCCACGGTGGCAATCCGCACAAGCCTCTTTCTTCCGGTGAACGGCGAGCTGTTCACGGATGGAGAGTTTCTCAAAGTTGGGCACGCTTTTTTCCACGCTGGGCACATCAGGTGGGGGTGGATTGGGAGGGTCATGCAAGAGGCGTTCCCTGATCCATACCGCACGCTTGATGGGATGAGAGTCGGCCCCATCCGATCCGGCCAAGAGTGTGGAGGCATGTCCGAGCAGCCCGCCCGGCCTGTTTGTTCCTTTAAGGGAAACTCTTTTAAAGCGCTGGGATTTTGGGCCACTTAATCCGTAATGCTTGGCCAGGGATGCGTTAAGCATGGTGAAGTCCGCATCGATAAACTGCAGTGCTGAAGAGTTGCTCTGCAGAATTTCCCGAAAGAAGGATTTAGTCTCCCCGACCATGTCCGGCTTCAGGCGATTGTCGAAATTCTTGTAGTATTGCGGGTTAATGGCTACCCGGTCTACTCCTTCAAGGTCGAGCCATTGCATGCTGAACTGCTCGGCGAAACGGTCAGCCTTTTCATCCGCCAACATCCGTTCGAATTGTTGACCCAGTGTCTTAAGGTCCAGCAAGCGGCCGGAATCAGCCAGGGACGATAGTTCCTCGTCCGGCATCGAGCTCCAAAGAAAATAGGATAGCCTGGCAGCCAGCTCATGGGCGTTGAGTTTTCTGGGTTTATCGGGCTTGAAAGGTTCGCTCAGATACAGGAAGTGAGAGGAAGCCAAGGTGGCGGCAAGGGTCTCCTTGAGAGCCGATACGGGCGTGTCCGATTGTTTCCGGAGGATCACGTAGTGAGCCAACCATTTACTTTTTTCTGCCTCGCTGACCGGGCGCCTCCAGGCTCGACGCAGGAACCGGCTTAATATATTTTTTAAGTCCTTCGGATCGGTCAAGTCCTCGCCTTCATGAATGATCCTTCGGTGTAGCGGGGGAGGCCAGGTCGGGTAGTCATTGCGGACGAACTCGACGGACTCGATGATGATGCGGGGGAAATCAGGATCCTCGGGGTATACCTTGACCTTTTTTTTTGTGACCTTGCCTTTATTGTTTTTTTCCTCAATGACCTTGTTGATTGCCTTGGGCGGTGTTTCGCCGTCATAGAGGGCATTTTGCAAGGCGATGATGCCGCTTAATTTGCTATCCGGCACACGGGCCTCCGGCTTGGGAAAGAACTCCGGCCAACCGGAAATTTCATAATACTCCGGGGTGGTTGAGGTAATCGCAATTTCTCCGGCATCGCCCATGATATTGAGAGTTAATCCGGAAACGAAATATCCATATTGGGCAGAAAGGATCGGAGCAGGCTGCCCGGGCTTCCGGTCCGTGGAAGCTTTCACACGAATGCTGAATTTACCAGTCCGCGGCAAACCCTTGAAGGAGCCATGCCAAAAGTTCACTCGACCCAGGCGCTCGGAGGAATCCCCGGTGAAACGTTTGCTATTGGGGCCTTTCACGCGGCCCTTGTTTCGGTTAATGGCGGTGACTTCTCTTTGTGCTTGCCCCCCTTCCACAAGGACGAGGTCCATGGCCTGTCGGGCGACCTTGAGATAATTCTCGATCTGCAGGGCGGTCATGCCCAGGGAGGCGCCGTTGTTCTTGAATCCCTCCGGGGACCGGGCGTCGGAAGGAAACTCCCCACTGTAATCCATCTTCAAACCGAGCAGGTCCGCCATGGTGTATTGGTATTCCGCGCGGTTAAGGCGGCGCATCACTGCCTGCCCGCCGGCGTTGCGCCGGATGTCGGCTGCCGCTTTGAGGCCTTGGGTGATCCAGTCGGTCAATACCCGCCGTTCCGGGCCCTTTAACGGAGGCTCATCCTCGGGCGGCATTTCCCCAAGGTTAATGTTATTTAAGGCATCGTGCCAACGCTCAGCTGCGTTGCCCTTCACGATATCCGGATCAAGGGTATCGAGCCTGAGGTCTCCCTTCTGCTTTTTCTGGCCATGGCATCCAAAGCAATGCTTCTGTAATATCGGCAGAACATCTTCGTCGAAGACATCTTTGCCGAGCGCCAATGAAGGGCATAACAGCAACGTGATTAGACTTGCCTTGATGATTTTCATACAGGGAAAGGGGGCTTCGGCAGACAGCGTTCCTATGTCATCCTGGCCTTGTTGCAGGAGAAGGGCACCATGTGCTTTTAATCAGGTAACTCCACAATAGTGATGTTTCTCAACTGGACGGGTGAACCGTGACCACAGAAACAGATGTGACCACTGCGTCTCTTTACCCCCTTGTGTTTCGGGTTGTTTTTCCCAAGTTCATCTAGGTTGGCCTCGGTGATCTTTGTGCCGTTTAACTCGACGATGACCAGGGGGCCGTTGATTGTCACTTTCTGGTGATTCCATTTCCCAACAGGCTTGAGGAAGCCCCGCCTGGCAGCCTTCAGCTTGTAGATGGATCCGTGATACTGCGAGTCTTTCAACTTGGCATATTTCGGGTGACTGTTGTCGAGGATCTGCAACTCCATACCTGCGGATGCCGGCCTGCCCGTACCCGGGTAATGAATGCCGAGCCCGTTGTTGCCGTGCGGCGGCAGTAGGAAGTCAAACTCGAAGACATAGTTGCGGTATTGTTTCTTGCTTACCAGGTTGCTGCCCCGGCAGATGATCACCCCGTCCTTGACCTCGTAGGCAGCGCCTGTCCATTCGGTTAGATCCTTGCCGTTGAAAAGGCTGATTGCTTGCTGGGCGCTTGAGGGCATTGCAATGCCGAAGGACATTGCAATGATGAGGGTTTTCATGATCACAGTTGAGATGATTTCAATTGCATGGAACCTCTCCCGCTTTCCTTGAGTTGATGGAGAGGGCAGGCTGGTCGGGGTGATAGGATTCGAACCTACGGCTTCCTGCTCCCAAAGCAGGCGCTCTGACCAAGCTGAGCTACACCCCGTTTTCGCCTGAGCGATCCCTAAGGTTCCTGAATCCGTGTGGGTTTCAAGTTGTAAATCACGATTGCGCGACTATCTCATGTATCTTTATAATCATGGCCGAAGACAATCAACGCAAGACTCTAGAGGAGAGGACCCAGATGTCGGATCTGGAACGCCTGCGTCATTCCACCGCCCACGTGCTGGCGACCGCTATTGCAAAGCTTTGGCCAGATGCACAATTTGCGGCGGGTCCCCCGGTGGAGAACGGATTTTATTACGATGTTGAGCTCAGTCACCGGATATCACCGGAGGATTTTGAGCTGATTGAGGCGGAAATGACCAAGGTGGTTAAGGAGAACCAGACATTTGAGAGGATTTCGGTCTCACGGGAGGAGGCACTTGAGCTTGCGCACAATGGTCGCCTTGCCGCTCTTGGTGAAAGGGATGCTCCATCCACCTTCAAGGTAGACCTGTTGGCGGATATTCCGGAGGATGAGGAGATATCCATCTATAAAAATGGTGACTTCTGGGACCTGTGCGCCGGCCCACATGTGCCCCGCACCGGCAATTGCAAGGCATTCAAGTTGATGTCGGTGGCCAGTGCTTTTTACAAGGGTGACGCAAACAACCCGCAGTTGCAGCGCGTCTACGGCACCGCCTTTAAGAACAAGACCCAGCTTGGCGAACACCTTGAACAACTTGAGGAGGCAAAGAAACGTGATCACCGCAAGATCGGTCGCGACCTTGGCCTGTTTCATTTTGATGAGTCGGTTGGGCAGGGACTGGTCCTGTGGAAGCCGAAGGGCGCCATCATACGCAATGAACTGCAGAAATTCATCAGTGGCGAACTGGACAAGTGTGGATATAGCCAGGTGTATACTCCCCATATCGGCAAGCTGGGGCTTTACCGAACCAGTGGGCATTTTCCTTACTATGAGGAGAGCCAGTTTCAGCCTGTAGTGGACCGCGAGGCGATGATAAAGCTGGCTGAAGAGGGGTGCTCATGCGGGGAGCTTACCAATCGGCTGAAGTCGGGTGAGGTTGAGGGCTTTTTGCTCAAGCCAATGAATTGCCCGCACCATATCAAGATCTACGCCAGCGAGCACCATAGTTATCGTGATTTGCCGGTGCGCCTTGCGGAGTTTGGCACTGTTTATCGATGGGAGAAATCCGGCGAACTGGGGGGACTGACACGTGTGCGTTCCTTTACCCAGGATGATGCTCACCTGTTTTGCACTGATGAGCAGGTGCAACCGGAAATCATAGGTTGCCTGGAACTGGTCAAGGTCGTCTTGAATACGCTTGGCATTGGTGACTACCGGGTTCGTGTTGGCTTACGGGATCCCGATTCCAGCAAATATGTGGGGGATCCCGAGAACTGGGACCGTGCTGAGGAAGCACTCCGCCAGGCGGCGAGTACTCTCGAGGTGCCTTTTACCGAGGAGGCAGGGGAAGCGGCCTTCTACGGGCCGAAGATTGATTTCGTGGTGAAGGATGTCATTGGTCGCGAGTGGCAACTCGGAACCGTGCAGGTTGACTATAATCTGCCAGAGCGCTTTGATCTGAATTATGTCGGTGCTGATAACAAGCCACACCGCCCGGTAATGATTCACCGGGCGCCTTTTGGTTCACTAGAGCGGTTTGTGGCAGTTCTCATCGAGCATTTTGAAGGAGCTTTCCCCACCTGGCTTGCACCACAGCAGGTGCGAGTATTGCCGATTTCCGAGAAATTTGTTGAGACAGCGCAGAAGCACCTTGATATGCTACAGGAGGCAGGGGCAAGGGCTGCAATGGATAATTCCGCGGAAAAAATCGGGGCAAAAATTCGTCTTGCCCAAATCGACAAGATTCCATATATGTTAATTGTAGGTGCTAAAGAAGTCGAATCCGATACCATATCTGTCCGCCATCGTAATCGTGGTGATCTCGGTGCATTATGCCCTCAGGAATTCCTTGCACAGTTCCGGAAGGAAGTTTGTGACCGTTCTCTCTAGATAGCGCCTTTCCATTATCAGATGTTTTTTTACTATTCCCCCGCTTCGGTTTTTTCCTCCACAGGATTTCCCGGTTGCATGCACATGAGCCAAACAGGAGGGCAGAGTTATCGCTAGGCCGAGGAAGAAGCCGTATCGCGGTCGCCGTCAGCGCGACCGGGTTAATGACCGGATTCGAGCACCCAAGGTGCGCGTTGTTCATGGGGAGACGCAGCTTGGGGTAATGAACACGCATGAGGCGATCCGTCTGGCCAAGCAGAGAGGCTTGGATCTGGTGGAGGTTTCCGCCAACGCGCGTCCTCCGGTCTGCAAGATTGTTGACTACGGAAAATACAAGTACGACCAGAAGAAACTGAAGAAGGATGTTCCCAAGAAATTAAGCCGCCTCAAGGAGGTTAAGTTTCGGGTAGGCATTGATCCCCACGACTACAAAATGAAGGTTACCCGTGCGGAGGGCTTTCTGGTGCATCAGGGCAAGGTGCGTATTCAGTTGATGTTCCGTGGGCGACAGATGGCACACAAGGAGATAGGGTTTGAGCTCATGCAGGAGATTAAGGAGGATCTCTTGGGCGTTGCCCATATTGATATGGAGCCCAAGCTTGCCGGACGGCATATCACCATGATGCTTTCGCCGTTGCCGCCGCATCTTCAGAAACCGAAGTTCAAGGTCCATGAGGAACCGCCAGAGGAGGAGGATGATGAGATCGATGATGAGATCGATGAGGATGAGGATGAGGATGAGGTGCGCTCAAAGCCTAATGAGGATCATCACCACCTTGAAGTTGAGGAGGAAATTGAGCATCTTGAGTCGGATGATGGTCGCCCCAAGTTAAAGAGGGGAAACTAGATTTCTGCTGAAGCCGGAGCAGCATCACCATGGGAGCACTTCCGCACCTGCTTCTCTTTGATATTGACGGTACCCTGTTGAACACGGGTGGCGCAGGAATGCGGGCTTTTGCATTGGCCTTAGAACACCTTTATCCTGAGCAGGTTGCGGCTTGTGGAGGGGTTCCGGATATTGATTTCGCGGGCAGCACCGATTCCGGAATAGTGATGGGAATCTTCGCCAAGATGGGCATGGAGGACAGCGGAGCTGAACGTGCGCGTTTCTATGCGAGCTATCTTGATTTCCTGCGCCTCAATCTGGGTGAACCCGGAGCCGGGGGGTCACTGCTGGATGGGGTCGCTGAGTTGCTTGGCAAACTACAGGGTAATGATTACGATAACAGGGTATTATCCGGGTTGCTGACCGGAAATATTGCAGCGGGGGCAACAATGAAGACTGACCATTATGGGATCAGCGGGTATTTTCACTTCGGGGCGTATGGTGATGACCACCATGACCGCAATCAACTGGGTCCGGTCGCCGTGCAACGCGCATCCGGTTTCTGGGGACAGGATCTTTCCGCTGCACCGGTTACTGTTATTGGCGACACGGTGAAGGACATTCGATGCGCACGTGCCTTTGGAGCACGTGTGGTGGCAGTTGCCTCAGGTTGTATCCCGGTGCACGAGCTTGCCGCGCATGAACCGGACATTCTCCTTGAGAGCCTGGGTGATGTTGATGCAGTGCTTTCTCAGCTGCAGCTTGCCTGAAATTCCGGGTTCTCCTCCATGCCTTGCGATCTTCGGGGGCACCAGGGATTGATGAATGCCAGGAAGGTGATGACCATGACCAGGCTGAAGATTGCCAGGTTGACCCCGAAGATCGCAATGCCAAGGTGAAATGCCACTCCCAGGCACAGCCCTGCCTTGCGGGTTTTTGGAATCCATAGCAGGACGGGTATGGCAAGTTCCACCATCAGTGTCAGGTAGGTTAGCATGTCCAGCAACCCCTGCCAGTTGATGACCCATTCTCCGGGGAAGCGACTGTGGTGGGAGAGCATGAAGTAGGTCATGAAGTCGCCGGTTTGCCAGTAGTAGTTATCGAGTCTCAGTATCACCGTTTGCCAGTAAATGATGAAAACCTGCAGTTGGATCAATACCAGCCCGTAACGAGGGACGAGTTGCAGTTCGGGGCCGCAACCCCTGCGCAGAAGGAGATTTCGAGGATTCCATTTTTCGCCAAGAGGGCTGAATAACAGGATTAAAGCGAGATTTATCAGGATAAAATCCCAGCCGGAGGCAGAAACAGGCGCGCGCTGCATGATTGATAGCAGCAACCAGAAAAGGATTCCAAGCATCGGTCGGGCGAGTTTTCCCCAGGCAAGAAGGAGCGTTGCCAATGTTGCCACCAGAAAAACGATTGTAACGGCAAGCGGGCTGTTAAGCAGGGCAAATATCGAGAGATAGAGGCCGGGGCCTGAACTGGATGCAGCCTGCGGGTCAATGATGCCATCGCTGCAGAGCAGTGTGATTCGGTATGGCCACAGGTGGACGATGTGGATAAGTATTACAGAGGCGAAGGCGATGCGCAGCAGGGCATACCGCCTCGCATCGGTTTTTTTCAGCCAGATTGCCCTGTAGAATTCAAGCGGGGCCATCGTTTTTTACCGGGAAGGGGCCGAAGACATTCCGTTGTTCGATGGTCGATTTTCCGCCCTTGCGGATGCGCTCCAGAAGCCGTGAGATTTCTTGGGGGGTGTTTTCGGGGTGGGTGGTGTCATACTCGAGATGCACACTGAACTCAACGAGGTGGGGATTCTTCTTTTTCAGCGCTTGGGCAAGGGCATTCAAATACGGTTTCCGGTAGGATTCACTACCCTGCGTGAAAAGGCGCTCAAAGGTATAGTAATACCGGATTTTCTGGTGGGGATGGATTTCCTCCAGTCCCGGGAGAGCAGGGCCGAATTCATGTTTTTTGCCTTCTTGGTCGGTTGCGACCACCCGAAGCCGGAGGCTGCGGATCCTGGGGATCGTGTGGAACATGCTCCAGTTTTGCTCTGCACCGGTGGTCCGGCGCAGTGTCGCCAGCCAGTCGGCGGAACGGATACTGCCGGGAGCGAGACCGACCAGAATGTTTGCCGCGCAGAGGCTGGCAAAGGCAACGATCAATATCCCGTAGAGAGTTTTCATGGGCTCAGGCGGGTAGTATAGACGAAAATAGGCCGGCAGGCGAAGCCGGGGATGAGGAAAAGGCGATCAGGGGGATTCTTGTGGCCTTTTTTCAGGCGATCTTCCAAGGAGATAAATGCTTGCGCTGCTTCCAGCGCTGTGTGGTTTTATTTCCGGCCAAACTCAGGGTGTGCCACGATGGCCATGATGGCGGAGCGAAGGGAGTAGTCGCGGGCTTTGGAGGTCTGGTAAACGGTATCAATGTATGGCCGGTCGGCGCGGGTGGTTTCGCGACCGTGTGCGTAGCTGATGAGTTTTCCAATGATGCCCTTTAAGATGCGCTCCTTGTCAGCCATCATGGCGGCCTTGAGCGTGGGCAGGTCGCGCACTTCACGGCCATTGGGTAGTTTCATGGTGGCGTCAATAGGGACCTTGGTGAATTTGAGTTTCTTTTGGAACGTGGTTCCCTCCCGCTCGGAAGGGAGTTCTTCCACATGGCGATACTCGCTCCGCTTGCGCCCAACTGGGTCGTAGTATTCGAGGGCGAAACCCAGGGGATCGATTTTCGAATGACAGCGGGAGCAGCTTTCGAGTTCCTGGTGCTTGAGGATAGCCTCACGGATGGTGGTGGTGCCGCGGATGTCCGGTTCTTTGATCTCCACATCGGCCGGCGGCTCGATCTTTTCGTTGTAGAGATTCTTGAGAATCCACGCGCCCCTGTGGATTGGCGAAGTAGCGAAGTCGGTGGAGGTGAGCTTTAGGAAACCGGCCTGGGCCACGAGCCCGCCACGTTCGCTTTTGTTGGGAAGCTTTACCGGCACAAATTCGTCTCCTTTCACGGCAGGCAATTTGTAGAATCGGGCCAGACGGTCATTGGCCATGACGAAATCCGAGTCGATGAAGTGTTCCATGCTCAGACCATTTTCGAGCAGGTGGCGAAAGAGCTCGCGGCCTTCGCGACCCATGGAATCGACCGTCATGCGGCGCACGTTCTTGAACACTCGGACGTCCGGCCCGAAGTCGGCCACCTTGTCGAGCTGCAGCCACTGACGAGTAAAGTCGTCGATAAAACGGCCGGCCCTGGCGTCCTTGAGCATCCGCTCCACCTGCACCGAGGAATCCTTGCTCAGGGCACCGGACCTGGCGGCCGTCAGCAGTCCAGCGTCCGGGGCGGAGTTCCAGAGGAAATACGACAGACGATGGGCTCGTTCCACGTCGGTTAACTCAGGCGACTCGGACTTGTAGATGAAGTACGGAGAGGTCAATAGCGCGATCAGCACGCTGCGGGCGGTGGCGGTCATCGAGGCGCCGGACTTCTCCTGGGCCCGCGCGATCTGGACAAATGCGTTGCGATCCTCCGCCACAAGCGACCGCTGCGTGAGCAACAACGCAATGTGATCGACCAGTTCGGCCGGCTTCATGTTCGGCTTGGGGAGGATGGCCTCCATCGTTGCGGTCGGCCACTTCTCCGTCAGCGGCCCGGTCACCCTCAGATGAGAGAATCGCATGGTGGGACCCTTGTGTTTTTTCTTTTCAAGACTCTGCCCCGGCACGCGGGCGCTATCGAAGGTGAAGGCCAGCTGGTCGCCCGCCTTGAGAGTGAGTTCGGTCGTAAAACCTTTGGAGCCATGCGGCATGGGGATCCGGCGGATATTCCGAAAGCTGGTCGGATGACGCCCGTCTCCGAGATTGATCCCGATGACCTCGCTTTCCTTGGAACCCATCGAGTGTGCCTTGAGCTCGAGCCGGTACACTCCGAAGGCGGGAACGACAAATTGCTCGTGGCTCTCCGGGTCGATGGAGAAATGCAGATTGCTACGGTAGGGGCGAAAGCCCGTGAGAACATAATCGTCCCCATCGCGGTAATCTCCACCCCCGCCGGTCGCAAAGTTTTTGCTACCGTGAAAATGTCGCACATCGAATTCCCACGTCCTCGTCTTGGGTTTGGCATCCGGCAACACTCGCTCGGCGATAAAGCGTGCGGTCTTGAGGTAGGCCATTACCTGATGCGGCGACATCAAATGCGCCTCGCCGAATTTGTCGAACCCGCTTTCCACTTGATCCGGAGGCAATAGACCGGTGAGGTCGAATCCCACACCA
>JAAESJ010000332.1 GCA_024229495.1 Verrucomicrobiaceae bacterium
AGGATTGCCAAGAAAATCCTGTATTGCCGCCAGCACCCGCCCCCAGTGGCCCATTAAATGGTGGCACTCATCGAGAATAATCATGCCGATATCCTGCTTGAGCAGAAGATCCAGTGTCTCCATGACGGACTCATGCAGCAACCCGTCAATCCTTCCTTCCTGCATAATCTCATCGCGCGTCTTCTTCCGGTAATAGGACATCCTCTCCTCGAAGTAATCAGGATTCTTTTGCTTCAGGTCCTCGATCCAGAACTTTGCCTCGAAGGGATCCAGCGCCTGGCCTTTAAGCATAAGGTTCTCAACCCACTTGCGATCCGCAGACTCATTAAGTGCCTCTTCATCGCGCGAGGGCAGGGTCACGGATTGGTAGGTCAATGAAGTCAGCAGCGCTGGGCTCTTGGAGTCCGTGCTGATCAATTTCGCCGGGATGTTCTCCCCGTTAAACCCGAAGAGGTCGGTGCGGGCCGCCCACTGGGACTGGATAGCCGAGTTCGGGGAAAGCACAAGAGCCGGCCTGCGAATGACCTCTGCCCATAGGTAAAGGCCGGTCACCGTCTTCCCGGAGCCGGGAGGAGCCACAATATGGAATTTGCCCTCACCATCATTGAGCTGGGCACGCACGATCTCCGACACATCCTTCTGGGAAGGACGTAACTCACCACGAAAGCGAATGTCTGGAAAAACTTCTTCCACTCTTCTTTAATAGGAATAAAACCATGGATCACGCTGCCATGGCAACCGTGATATCTCTCAAGGGGCCTTGAACATCCTTTATAACCGGAAAGCCCTGCGATTAAGCTGCCGGATCCCTCGTCCACTCGCCATCCACCAGGCGTAATAAACCAAGCGGGTTGGTATCCTTAAGGGAATCCGGGAGCAATGCCTGCGGGGTATTTTGGTAACTGACCGGCCTGCCCCAGCGGGCGATACCCGCCGTGCCGATACTGGTGTGCTGCGCATCAGTGGTGGCCGGGTAGGGTCCGCCGTGATGCACGGAATCACAAACCTCGATTCCGGTCGGGAAACCATTCACGCACACCCTGCCGGAAAACCCGGATAATACCGAGAGCAGCCCGCCTGCTTTCGGAAGTTCCTCCTCATTACCATGGATTGAGGTGCCAAGCTGACCGTCAAACAAGCCGGCAGCCGCCACATAACTTTGCTCATTCGGGCACACGACAAGCAACACCGAGGGACCGAATATCTCCTCCATGAACAGCTCCTGGTTGTCCTTGAAATCCTCTAGGGAAATCCTTGCCATCACGGGCGCGGCTCCGATTTCGGCCGCCTCAAGGGAACCCTGAGCCAGAATTTCAATTCCCTGGACATCCTGCCAGCGGGAGATTCCTGAATCAAAAGCCGCAGCAATGCCCGCGTTGAGCAACGGAGCCCCTGCTGACCCGGAAACCAGTTCCTGATAACGCTCAATCATTGCCTGCAAACTGTCGCCTTCAGGGACAAACACCAGGGACGGGCAGGTGCAGAACTGACCATTACCCATGGTAACGGAAGCAAACAGCCCATCAGCAAATGCGCCGGGATCGGCGTTAAGCTTACCGGGCAGGACAAACTGCGGATTCACACTGCCCATCTCGGCATAAACGGGAATCGGGTTGGGCCGGGCTGCAGCAATGTCAAACAAGGCACGCCCGCCACGCAGTGAGCCGGTAAAAGCCACGGCACTCGCCTTCGGGTGCTCAACCAACAGGCGCCCGGTGTCATGGCCCGCACCCTGCAGCATTGAGAATGTGCCATCGGGAAAACCCGCCTTCTCCACCCCGCGCAGCACAGCTCGGGCGACCAGTTCAGAGGAGCCCGGGTGTGAGGGATGCCCCTTGGTCACGACCGGGCAACCTGCGGCAAGGGCCGAGGCAGGATCCCCGCCAGCCACTGAGATCGCCAGGGGGAAATTGCTCGCCCCGAAAATCACCACCGGGCCGACCGGTGCCAGCATGCGCCGCAGGTCAGGCTTGGGCAAAGGCTCACGATCAGGCAGGGCAGAGTCAATACGCGCACTCACCCAGTTACCATCCTCGGCAACCCGGCCAAAGACGCGCAACTGCATGACCGTCCTGCCAAACTCCCCGTCAAGGCGGCCCTGCGGGTAACCGGTCTCAAGCCCGACCCTCTCCTTGATGGTATCGGCATCCTCCTCGAGTGCATCAGCAATGGCATTTAACAGGCGACAACGATCCTCTCCCGTGGATTCAGCCATGAACCTTGCAGCACCTCCGGCCAGTTCAAGCGCGCTATCAATCTCCCCGCAAGTTGCCTCATGGAATGGCGGCTCGAGGGACTTGCCATCCAGCGGGTTGACTGCCTTGAAGGTATCCGTGCCCTGCGCGGACTCGTTGTTGCCGATAAGTTGTGTGCCTTTCATGAATTCTACTCTACTTGATTCTCCAGTTCTCCGGCACCATCGATGCCAATCTTGATAATATCCCCTTTTGCCAAAGTGAATCCTGAATCCGGGACAACCCCGGTGCCGGTCATCAACAATGCCCCGTGGGGAAATTCATTGTCACGGAAAAGAAATTGCGCCAGTTCCTCAAAGCTGCGCTTGATCTGAGCCACTTCCGTCTCTCCGGAGAAGACCACCTCACCTCCCCGCCGGATTTCAATGGCGATTTTGGCCGCCGCTTCGGGTACGGAACCAACCACCAGGCAGGGACCAATCGAGCAGGAACCCCGATATACCTTGGCCTGCGGAAGATAGAGCGGATTCTCCCCCTCGATCGAGCGGGAACTCATGTCGTTGCCGATGGTGTAACCAAACACCTTGCCACCCGCACTGATGGCCAGGGTCAGCTCGGGCTCGGGAACATCCCAGGTCGAGTCACTGCGGATACAAACCTTGTCCAGATGCCCCCGGCAACGGGCCGGGGTGGCCTTGAAGAAGAGTTCCGGCCGCTCAGCCTCGTAGACCATGTCGTAGAACCGGTCACCACCTGAAGATTCGCTTTCCTCCATGCGGGCGTCCCTGCTACGAAAATAGGTTACTCCCGCGGCCCACACCTCCTGGCTTTCCAGCGGAGCCAGTAAGGCTCCTTCCGGCCGCGCGGAGGGTTGACCCGATTGAAACCGGGTTTGCGCGTAATCCACCGGATCCGGGCAATCAAACAGCTCATCAAAGCGGAAATCGGCCACAAGGGAAAAACTATCGTCCTTTTGGATTGTATAGCCGGACGCGCTTCTATAAATACAAAGCATTGCGGACGCATTGTAACGGGCGACCGCTCTTTGGCAAACCTCCACTTATTGCAATATTTATGTTTTCTCTGCTCGCCCAGGCCACCACTGAATCCGCTGTTCCCGTCACGGGGCTCCTTGCCCTGCTGGTCTTTGGTATCGGCTTCCTGCTCGTCCTGATCCTGAAGGCGAAGATCCAGGCTTTCCTCTCGCTCTTGATTGTTTCCGTCCTTGTCTCGGTGGGGGCGACGTTTGTCAACCCGGGTGCAGGGAGCCTCATCGGAATAGGCAACACCATTGTAGACAGTATGGGAGGAGCTCTCGGGTTTATCGCCACGATCATCGGCATCGGCGCCATCTTTGGGGCCATGCTTGAGCATTCCGGCGGCACCCAGGCCCTGGCCAATACCATGGTCCGTAAGTTCGGCCAGGAACGCGCCCCCTGGGCCATGCTCTTAACCGGCTTCATCATCTCAATCCCGGTCTTTCTTGATGTCGCGCTGGTGATCCTGGCTCCCCTGCTTTACGCACTGGCACGCGACACCAAGAAACCACTGCTCATCTTCGGCCTGCCGCTGGTCGCCGGTATGGCGGTCACGCACGCTTTTGTGCCACCGACCCCGGGCCCGGTTGCCGTGGCCTACTTCCTCAATGTGAACCTTGGTTACGTTATTATGTTCGGGGTGATTGTCGGCCTGCCAACAGCAATCATCTGCGGTCCCTGGCTCTGTTCCAAGGTGGCAGCCCTGGTTAATGTCCCAACCCCAAAAAAACTCGACGAAGATACCACCACCAATGAGCTCAACCTGCCACACTTCGGTCTCATCTGCGGACTCATTGCCCTGCCTATCGCCCTCATCCTCTCCGGTACCATCGTTGAGCAAATCGCCACTTCAGGCATTGCTGACGGTCTGGAAAAGGGCGCACGCAAAGCGGAAATCACCCGCTTACTCAACGATCTACCCACATGGCAGCAGGTCATCCACTTCCTCGGGCATCCGGTAATCGCCCTGATGATCTCTACCCTGATGGCCATCTTTTTCCTCGGCACACGTCGCGGGGCAACCCGTGATCAACTCGTTGAACTCTCCACCAAGGCCCTTGGACCGGCGGGCATCATCATCCTGATCACCGGGGCAGGAGGCGTCTTCAAGGGAGTGTTGATTGCTACCGGTATCGCCGAAGCACTGAAGGAACTCTTTGCCGATAGCGGAATCCCCCTGCTGGTCCTCGCTTACATCTTTGCCACTCTGGTACGCATTGCCCAGGGCTCTGCCACCGTTGCCATGCTGACGGCCGCCGGGCTCATGGCCAGCCTGGTTGAGGGATCTTCCCAGCCCTTCCTAGCGCTGATTGCCTGTGCCATCGCGGCGGGAGCGACAGGCTTCTCCCATGTCAATGACTCCGGTTTCTGGATGATCTCCCGCTACATGGGCATGACCGAGAAACAGACCCTTAAGACCTGGACCCTGATCTCAACGGCGATCTCCTTCGTTAGTTTCGCGATTATCCTGCTGCTTGGCCTGTTCATTAAATAACCGGATACCGGGGACAATCATGGCCGACCTGCTCAAGACACTCCGCGAAACCCTGCTCATGGGACCGGGCCCATCAATGGTATCGCCTGCCGTTTACCGGGCAA
>JAAESJ010000333.1 GCA_024229495.1 Verrucomicrobiaceae bacterium
CTATGGATTCCATGATGGCTTTGGACATGACCGGCATGAACACGTTTAATTCAAAATGACCATTAGCTCCGCACCAGGTCACTGTGGACTGGTTGCCGAAGACTCTGGCAGCGACCATAGTAACGGCTTCCGACATGACGGGGTTCACTTTGCCTGGCATGATTGAGGAGCCTGGCTGGGTCGCGGGTAGGCTAATTTCACCGATCGCGCACCTCGGCCCGGATCCTAGGAGACGTATGTCGTTCGCTACCTTGAATAGGCTTGCTGCGATCGTGTTTAACTGACCATGGCACTCGACGAGAGAATCTTTAGCTGCCTGAGCTTCGAAGTGATTCTCGGCTTCCCTGAACTCAATTCCGGTCTTCTCAGCGATGAATGCGATGGCGTTGCCTGGAAAATCAGGGTGGCAGTTGAGGCCAGTCCCTACAGCCGTGCCTCCCAGAGCAAGCTCATGTATGGCCTTGAGGCCCTTGTGAGCCCGATCAATGCATCTTTCGACCTGCTTAGCGTATCCGCCAAATTCCTGGCCGAGCCTGACTGGAGTGGCATCCATGAGGTGAGTCCGACCGATTTTAAGGATGTCATGAAATTCTTCGGACTTTTTCTGCAGGCTGGCCTGAAGTTTTTCCAGTGAAGGAACCAGAGTATCTTTGATGGCTACTCCCGTCGCGATGTGCATGGCCGTTGGGAAAGTGTCGTTCGATGATTGTCCCTGGTTTACGTGATCGTTTGGATGAACTGGATCCTTGGAGCCGATAGGTTTTCCGGCGATTTGGGAGCAACGGTTCGCGATGACTTCATTGGCATTCATGTTGGTGGAGGTGCCGGACCCTGTCTGGTAAACGTCAACGGGGAAGTGCGCATCAAGCTTGCCTTCGTACACTTCCTGGGCGGCAACTTCGATCTGGGCAGTCAGTTCCTTATCGACGTGTCCCAGCTCACCGTTC
>JAAESJ010000334.1 GCA_024229495.1 Verrucomicrobiaceae bacterium
AGCGTCCCCTCGAACACCCCGAGTCCCTGGGGGGCGAACAGGGCGATGAACCCGGCGCCCCACGACACGCCGAAGGCCCCCACCGTGTCGAGCCAGGCAATCGTCGTCGAGCCGACGACTTCGAGGTAGGCCCAGAACAGGGTGCCGATGGCCAGCCAGTAGCCGACCAGCACGGCGGTCAGGCGTGCCAACGTGGGGATCCCAGGGACTGCCGCCGCCTCGCCGCCGCGTCGGCGAACCCGGTGGGTCACGAGGCGGCCGATGGTGGCCCCGCCGAGGCCCACGACGGCCACCAGGGCCAGCACGGCGACCACCGCCATCCACGCCGGGGCCTCGCCGGCGGCGGCCAGCAGGACCGTGCCGACGACCACGGCGACCGGTGCACCGAGGGCCAGTTCCAGCCCGCCGGCCGTGGCCGAGGCCGGGGCGCTGACCCCGTGGTGTCGCAGCAGTGCGCCCCGCCCCGCCGCGTACCAGATCCCGCCGGGGAGGTAGCGGGCCAGCAGTGCCCGGGCCGAGGCGTGGAGCACCACGCCGTAGCGGGGCGACTGGCCCATGGACCGGAGGGCCAGCGTCCAGAAGGCGGCGTTGGGTACCAGTAGGAGGCACGAGGCGGCCACCAGAAGCGCCAGTGGGCCCGGTCGCAGCTCTGAAACGAGGTCGTACAGCGCGTCGTGGCGGGTGGCCGTCAGCCAGACGGCCAGGCCGATCACCACCAGTAGCCACAGCGTCCGGAGGCCCATTGGGCGCTGGTGGTCGGTCACGAGGCCTCCAGGAGGTCGTCCAGCACGTCGACGTTGCGTCCGGCCAGTATCCGCAGGCGCTCGACGGCCTCGGGGAGGTGATCGCGTCCAGCCAGAGCTCCGACCAGTGCATCTGCCAACCCGGGGGCCGGCGTGTCGGCCCCGGTGGCCAGCACGCACGCTCCAGGGCCCAGGTCGGCCACCAGCGACCGAAGCTTGGGCGAGAAGGGGAGGGCCACCACCGCGGCGCCTCCGGCGGCGGCCAGTACGGCACCGTGGTATCGCATGGTGGCGATGGCCTCGAGGCGGCCCAGGGTGGCCACCACCGCGTCGAGGTCCGGTTCGAGGACCTGGGCCGGGGTGGCCATCCGTTCGGCCACCTGGCGGTGCACCGGACCGTCGTGGGTGGCGTCGAGGGCCACGAACCGCACGACCAGGCCGGTAGAGCGGGCGGCGTCGTCGAGAGCGTCGGCCATGGCCTGTGCCTGCTGGTCGGGCCAACGTGGCGCCCGGCCCAGGGCAGCGGGGCGTAGACGGCCGGTCTGGGGGGCTCGAAGGCACACCCCGAGGGCGCCGTCACGCTCCACGTCGGGCGGCGGGGTGAGAAAAGCCAGGTCGGCGGCCCGTACCACCCGTTCGATGCCGAGGGCCCGCAGGGCTTCGGCCGACGGCTCGTCGCGCACGGCGATCGCCGTGTGGTCGACGAGGGCCCGTTGCACCTGGGCCCGGCCCCGGGCGGTGGTCAGCCCGTCGGCCCCCAGCCCGATGCCAGCCCATGGCACGGAGATGCGGCGGGCCGCGTGGATCCGGTGCAGGTGGTAGGGGAGGTTCCAGATGCCGGTCTCGTCCTGGAGGAGTCCGCCGGGGCCGAACACCAGCGCGTCGGACGTCACCAGGCGTCTCCGCAGGGCCGACGGGCGTAGATGGCCGAAGGTGTCCGGCGTCGGGGCTTGTGCGCCGTGGATCGCAGCGGTGGCTGCCGGGGCGATCGACGGAGCGGAGACGGCCACGCCCCGGTCGGCGAGGAGCCATCCCATCTGGCGGAACAGCAGCTCGTCGCCGAGATTCGTCGAGCCGACCCATCCGGCCACGGTCACCCGGTCAGCCACGGTGGTCGACACTATCGTGAGGTGATGCACCGGCCGGGGGCGCCACCACACGTTGACGCTCCGTCGCGGCTCGTCGATCGGACGCCCACTGCGCTCGTCGTAGCCCTGGTCGCATTCCTGGTGGTCACGTGGGCCCGTTCCTTCGGCCTGCCGCTCGGCGACTCCCACGAGGGTCGGATCATTGGCCAGTTCGCTCTGCACGTCCGCAACTTCTGGGACCTGGGGCCCTCCAGCTCATCGTTTGGCGCTGCGTGGGAACCGTTCTCCGAAGTGCCCTACACGCACCATCCGCCGCTCCTGACCGGCATCCACCTGATGGTCTCCACGGTGTTCGGCCAGGGCCTTTGGCAGCTGAAGGCCGTCAGCTACCTGGCGGGCCTGGCCACCGTGCCGGCGTTCTTCTGGGTGGGGC
>JAAESJ010000335.1 GCA_024229495.1 Verrucomicrobiaceae bacterium
CGATCAATCGGTGAAGTCTCTTCTCATAGGCATCGGTCCTCGTCTGCTCAACAGTGTCCGATTCCCCTTGGTGCCATAGCACACCCTTGAGGGTTCCGGCTTGCATGGCTGCCTTGGCATGACGGATGGCATCGCTGTAAATTCCAGATCCTTTGCTCAGTTGCTCGATACTCCTGCCACCCCAGGCCATCGGGACCAGACCGACCACCACCCCGGGGTTGCCATCCAGGTAAGACTCCGCAAATGATATCCCGGGCCCGAAACGCTTCTTTTTATTGGGACGTCTGGGGTGAAGGGGATGCGCGCCTGGCTCCCACTTCGGCTCCTCCCCCTCCTTGGCAAAGCTCATCTTCAGCACATGAGGAACCGGTTGGGTATCACCGGCTGCTACCCCAACTCCACCAGACATGTTTGACTGCCCCATCAGAAGGAACAGATGGAAGTCCTTCCTGGAGGAAGGAATATTCACGGGATCTTCCGCCCGGAGCGCACCCGTCGCCAGAAATGCAACTACAACGAACACCTCCTTTGCTCTCATCGCTTAAGCTCCTCTAGGCATTGTCCAAGGCACCCGGAGGGAAGAGGTAACTGGAAGCGGTTAGAAAAGAATCCATGGAAATACAGAAAATTTCATTTTGCCGGGGCAGCCCTACCCGGCCGGACTTTCTTCACGATTTTCCAGGTAGCGCCATCATTCGAGACAAGGACATCAAAGGCAACCAGAGTCCGGTCGTCCAATTCGCCTTCGCGATCCCTCGAGAGGACAATTCGATCGATTCTGACTCGCTTCACCAATTTTATCTGGGCCCAGGCGACTGCCTCGACTGGGATCCAGCTGCGCTCATTGCCATACACTCCATCGTTCAGGAAGGCGATCTGATGCTTGTGCGCAAATCCCGGAAGCAGCGAAGAAGCCGTAGCCTTGCCGGTCAGGGCAAGATTGGTTTCCCCTCCGGAGGCAAATATCTCGAACTCATCAATACAAGGCTGCACCTGTGATCCGGGCAGGATGTCCACTCTTACAAATTGCGCCTCGATTGCCGCGAACCGGAACACGTTCGGCTTTCCGGGATCAAAACGGTGCACCATCTCAATGCCCTGGGGCCCCTTGTGATCCCGCTTGGCTGTCTCCCCCCCGGCATCAGGAGACCCGGCAAGCATGTAAGCAAGCAAGTGGTTCATCTCGTCTGGTGATTGCACCAGGCCAGCCGGCATCATGGATTGATGGCTGGTTGCCCGTTTGGAGATCCGGTCTCCCGCGAGCTTCATCACCATGCCAGTAATCATTCTCAATTCCACGGTGCCGCCGTCCTTTTCAATAAAGCCGGTGTGGATCGTGCCATCCTTCATGGTCAGCGAGGTGGGATGGAAATTCGGTGAAACAAATCGATTCGGGAGCAGGATCGACTCGGCCAGGTATTGAGGGGAAAAGCGTGTATGCACGTCTACCAGCGAGGGGCCGATGCTCCCACCCTTGCCGTCATCAGGAGCCAGGTGGCAGGCAATACACCCGCGGGCTGTGAACAGCTTCCTGCCTGCTGCCGCCTTGCCTTTCTGGTAGGCGGTGTTCCAGTCCATGCTGGTGAATGCCGGAGGAATCTTCTCGTTGCTGGATAAGGTCGCAGTCTCAAGGGCCCGTAAAGCCTCCTTCCTGGCGCGGGCATTTACAGAGGCCTTCGATTTGGAGCCCAGATCGACATCTGCGTTCTTGAGGATCGTCAGAACCTTCGGATCAACCTCGGTGTTTTCCAGAAAGAACAATTGAACTGCAGCAGGCAATTGCACGCTCAGCGACGGGTCGTCCAGGGACTTGGCAAGGAGAGCAAAATGCGGCGCGACTGCTTTCCGGTTGCTTTCGTCCTTCCACCATTCGGACGGCATGTAGATAAAGACCGGCTTGCCAAGATCAGTCAGCCTGATCGGGCCATCAGCCTGGGCAAAGGACATCTGGCCGGGGCGGGCCAATTCCCGGATCTTGGGGAAGTTCGTGGTCGATTCGATGGCATGCCAGATGTGGAAACCAGCGGCATTCACGGCCCCCTGACGGACGGTTTCTGATTGATCGGCGGCCCACTTGTTCAGTTCAGTAGCCGAGGCGCGGCGCGCAAGCAGCTGAGCGGCTGACTGACGAACGAAAGCGTCGGGATCGGCAGCGAGACGGACCATGGACTCCGGCAGCTTCATGTCCGGGACGGCATGGAGATATTCTAGAACAGCGTGCCGAACATGCGGCGAAGTTGCC
>JAAESJ010000336.1 GCA_024229495.1 Verrucomicrobiaceae bacterium
TGCTCCTGCGTGTTGATGCTGGTGTGCTTGCTGCATTAGCAATGATCAACTTGGAATCACCATTCCTGCCGTGCAGGAAATCTAGGTTTTAGCTGGGAGGATAATTAAGTAATTCTTTTCCCCCAAGCTTTGAGCTTGCCCTGCCGCTGGCGTGGTGTTGAAATTGATACTGTTTTTGAAAGGACTGTGAAATGAACGGAGTGTTATTGATTCTTGTCACCTGCCTTGTTCTTGGCGGCTTTCCTGATTATTGCGTCAATGTCCTCAATGCGCAGGATTCCGGAGAGCCTAGCCGGGGGGTGGATCGGGTTATAGCTCCTGAGGTGAAGGCCAAGGTGAAGGGGGCGGGGATCTTATGGGAGAGGCTTAACTCGGATCTTCTTCGCCTTACTAAGGCAGGTGATTATGACCGAGCTCTCAGCGTTGCTAAGGAAGCGCTGGAACTTGCCGAGCAGACTGCCGGAAAGAAGCATCCTGACGTGGCTGTGGCGTTAAATAATCTCGCCCGGGTTCATTCCAAGAAGGAAGAATATGACAAGGCTGTGCCATATTATAAAAGAGCCCTTGCAATCTATGAGCAGGCTCAGGGCAGGGATCATCCAAACGTGGCCGGCTCGTTGAACAACCTTGCTGTTGTTTACAGCCGCCTGGACAAGGCTGAATTGGCCCTGCCGCTCTACACAAGGGCACTGTCTCTTTACGAGAAGGAATTGGGAAGGGATCATCCCCATGTTGCCAGCGCACTGAATAATCTGGCTGTTGTCTATGATGGGAAGGGAGATTTTGCCAAAGCTGAACCGCTTTACCTTCGTGCCCTCAATATCAAGGAAAAAACTCTGGGAAAGAATCACCCGGGACTGGTCAGCACGATGAACAATCTTGCATCCCTCTATGAGCAGACAGGGAGGAAGGACAAGGCCCTGGAAATGCAGTTGCGGGCTTTACAGATTGAGCAAGCCTCGCAGTGAGGGTGCATATGGCGCTCCCTGCAGGATTCGAACCTGCGACCTACGGATTAGAAATCCGTTGCTCTATCCAACTGAGCTAAGGGAGCATTCTAAATGCCATTGGGAAGCAAAGTCGGTATGTAAACTCCTGTAGGAGGGGTTTGCAAACTTCCTGAGCAGCAACCATGTGCTTTTAGGGTGCATGATATGGATTTCTATCAGGACAGCCTCCGGATACACATCATCAGGCACTTGAGCCTGAGGGGGGCCTTTTAAAGGGGGATTTGTGTATAAGAAACTGCACATTTGCAGGATTCCTGCAAAAATTTGTTGGCATGTGCTGATAGGCTGGTTTTAATGCCGCCCGGGTGGAAGCTGAAAACAGAGTGTCGTTGGATATTTTTGAGGGTCCTTTGGACCTTTTACTCTATCTCATCAAGAAAGACGAGGTGGACATCTATGAGGTGTCCATTGAGAGGATAACCAGTCAATATCTTGAGTATATCGACACCTTCAAGATACTCAATATTGAGTTGGCCAGCGAGTTCGTGGTGATGGCTGCCAACCTGATGTATATCAAGAGTCGCACCCTCCTGCCTCGTCACGAGCAACCGCCCGGCGAGGATATTGAAGAAGAGGATCCGCGCTGGGAGCTGATTCGACAGTTGGTGGAATACAAGAAATTCAAGGATGCGGCAGGATACCTTGAGGAGCGAGAGGCAGAGCAGCAGCGCATTTTTGCAGGAATGCCCGAGGAAAGGGATTCGGATGAGGAAGAGGACGTGCCACTTCCCGATGTGGGAATCTTTGACCTGATCCGTGCATTTCAGGGTATCCTTAAACGGTTTGAGGACGAGGATGAGTTGAATGAGATCGTCGATGATCGATTTACGATTGGAGACAAGATAGACTATTTATTAGACGCCGTTGGAAAGGGGAAGAGTATCCGCTTCCAGGAGCTTTTTGCCGAAGCCACCACCAAGGGAGAGGTTGTGGTGACCTTTCTTGCCCTGCTTGAGTTGATTCGGCTCAGGGAGTTTTGTGTTCGGCAGAAGCAGTCACTTGGCATGATTGAGATAGAGCGCAAAGTCGATAACCTCTGAGTATTGAGGGCTCTAAATCTCTGTTATTGCCCGGGTTTCCGGGCTTGACGCTGACTGAGTGGCCGATATATTGATAAGTCGGTCAAGAAAAGGGCGGGGTTTCCCGCTCTTTTTTCGTCCTGATAGACAAAAGAATGACAAGCGAGCTACAGGTACTTTTTGATCAGTACGAAAACGACAAGGGCATTTCCCGCGCCACGATGGTCGAGGCACTCTCCACCGCCCTTCTTTCTGCTGCCCGCAAGAGCGTTGGACCTGCCCGTGAACTGCGCGTGGATATTGACCCGGAGAAGGGATCGATTGTGGTAGTGGCAGAATTAATCGCCTCCGAGGAGGTAGAGTCCCCGTATGAGGAGATTTCAATGCAAACGGCCTTAAAAATCAAGCCTGATGCTAAGGTCGGGGATGAGATAGAGGTTACGGTCACTCCCAGAGACTTTGGCAGGATTGCTGCACAGACAGCAAAACAAACTATGATGCAACAACTCCGCCAGGCGGAGAAAGCATTGATTTATGATGAGTTTAAGGATCGGGCTGGTGATATCGTGGGCGGTATTGTCCGCCGGTTTGACAAATCGGATGTAATGATTGATCTGGGCAGGTTTGAGGGAACCATGCCGCATCGTGAACGTGTATCCACTGAGGAATACAATATAGGCGATCGAATTCGTGCTTACGTGGTTGCTGTTGAGAACGGCGCGAGAGGACCGGAAATTATTCTCTCCCGCAGTCACCCAAACTTTGTTCGACGACTGTTCGAATTTGAGGTGAGCGAGATTTCAGATCAGACTGTAGAAATTCGTGGCATTGCACGTGAACCAGGTTTCCGCACCAAGGTGGCGGTTTATTCCGCTGACTCCAAGGTGGATCCGGTTGGTGCTTGTGTTGGACTGCGCGGGGCGAGGGTCAAGAATATCGTTCGTGAGTTGAATAACGAGAAAGTGGATATTATCAGGTGGAGTGATGACATGGCGGAATTTGTCACTGACGCGCTGAAGCCGGCGATCATCCGTTCCATCAAGATCGAGGATGAGGATAAGAGGGTAAGGGTAACAGTGGATGAGGAAGAGTTGTCAAAGGCCATCGGTCGCAGGGGGCAGAATGCGAGGTTAACTTCACGGCTCCTAGGCTGGGATGTGCAGATCGACAAGGATGAGTCCCAACACGAGGCTTTTGAACAGCGTGTTATTGATGCGGCTGATGAATTTGTAAGGCATATAGGTGAGGAGAATATTGATCGGGATATTGCCATTAAACTTGTCAAGGGTGGTATCGTGAACCTTGATTTCTTTTCAATGGTTGATGCAGGGGACATTGCTGAGATACTTGACGGCGATCAGGATGCGGCAGCCCGTATTTACAGCGCTGCTCAGAATGCGGCAGTCCCGCAGAATGGAAGCGAAGAAGCAACTAATGACGCGGAGTCCGGGGAAAAGCCTGGTGACGCTGATGATGGCGGCGATGTCGCTGAAGAAACCGAAGAGGTTCCCGAAGGGAACGACTCAGAGGGTGAACTCGAATCCGCATAACCGGCGGAATTTCACCCATGAAAGCGATAACAGATCAATATGCCATCCAAGCCCACGCCGGAAGAACCCGAAAACCCGAAGAACTCGGGAGATGCCCCTGCTGATGATGTAAGCACCAAGGAGCAGGTGGGAAGTGCAGTAGGTGGTAAGGATGAGGCGCTGTCGCTATTTGAGCAGCAGGAAAAGCGCGAGGCGGGTAAGGGGAAGAAACGAATTGTTGAGGCGCGAACAGGCGAGGGAGCCGGGATACTGCCGCCAATATCAAAGTTAATGGACGATGGGCCTGCCGGCGAACCCGTCGACACGCCGGAAGCGGAAGCGGAAGCGGAAGCGGATGAGCTGACGGTGATTCATATCAAGCCACCCATTATCCTTAAGGACTTGGCAGACAGGATGGGGCTTAAGCCGTTCAAAATCATTCAGGATTTGATGGCTCTGGACGTGTTTGCCAGCCTTGATAGCTCGATTGAACCGGATGTTGCCAGTCAGATATGTGAGCAACATGGGTTTACTTTTGAGAAGGAAAAGCGTGAAAAAGGAGGCGGTGTTCATAAGGTAGAGGAAGTTATTGAGGAGCCTCCTCCGCCAGAAGTGGAGCCCAAGGGAGAGGATGAGCTACCCCTACGCTCTCCGGTTGTTACCGTCATGGGGCATGTTGACCATGGCAAGACATCGATCCTCGATGCGATTCGTTCTGCACGTGTTGTCGATGGGGAGGCGGGTGGAATAACCCAGCACATCAATGCCTACAGCGTCAGTCATGGGGATGGGCGTATCACTTTCATTGATACTCCGGGTCATGCTGCTTTTACCGAGATGCGGGCACGTGGAGCCAATGTCACTGATATCGTGATCTTGGTGATAGCTGCCGATGACGGGATTATGCCCACCACGCTCGAGGCTATCAACCATGCCCGCGCCGCTGAGGTGACACTGATGATTGCCATTAACAAGGTAGATCTTCCGACTGCCGACCTGAATAAGGTGATTGGTCAACTTCAGCAGCATGATCTGACGCCGGAGGATTGGGGCGGCGAGACGATCTGTGTGCAGACATCGGCAACCGAGGGGCTGGGAATTGATGATCTTCTGGACATGATCTCGCTGCAGTCAGAGGTATTGGAATTGCGCGCAAATCCTGAGGGCGCGGCACGGGGTATTGTGATTGAAGCCAGTAGCAAGGCGGGAAAAGGTGCAACAGCGAGCATTATTGTTCAGACAGGGACACTGAAAGTCGGCGATTCATTCATTTGTGGACCATACAGCGGCAAGGTGAAGCTGTTGCTTGATGATCGCGGGGGCAATGTGGATGGAGCGGGGCCGTCTATGCCCATAGAGGTGCTTGGTTTCAGCGGTGTTCCCAAGGTCGGTGACGAGCTTGTTGTGATGGATAGTGAGAGAGCGGTAAAGAAGCTTAGCGAGGAGCGCTTGGCTTCGATTCGGCAGGAGAAGCTTAGCAAGCCGGCTAATGTCAGGCTGCAGGACATCTTTGCTGATGTCGGCTCATCAAAGAAAACGTTAAAGATTATCCTCAAGGGGGATGTGCAGGGATCGCTCGAAGCGATTGAGGGATCGTTGCATAATATCAAGAGCGATAAGATTGAGATTGAGATCATTCATATGGCAGCAGGCCCGGTGTCGGAGTCCGATGTTCTTCTTGGAAGCGCCTCTGATGCAATTATTATCGGCTTTGGCGTCAAGGTTGAGAACAAGGCATTACAGGCAGGCAAGCGTGAGGGGGTCGAGATACGGTTATACAGTATCATTTATGAGCTCATTGATCAGGTCAGGGATGCAATGGTGGGCATGCTCGATACCTTGACGCGTGAGAAGGTGCTGGGGCGCGCTGAAGTGAAACAAATTTTCAAGATTAAGCGCGGACGTGTTGGTGGATGCATTGTGATGGAGGGGCGGATAAATGCCAAGGCGCGTGCACGCGTGCTTCGTGAAGGGCAGGCGGTCTATGACGGGGGTTTCCAGACCCTACGAAGATTCCAGGATGAGGTTGCTGAGGTTAAGACTGGCCTTGAGTGCGGTATTCGCCTTGGCAACTATCTGGAATACGAGCCTGGTGATATCATCGAATGTTACGAGTTGGAGAAGATTGAGCAATCCCTATAGGTGCGAGTTGGCTTTTGAACCGGGCACCCACTCCTTCGGATCCTCTTAACCGCCTCATTACAACTTCCAAACAACAGCACAATGAGTCAGCGCCTTTTACGAGTACGCGAATTGCTCAAGAGGGAGATAGGAACGATCCTGTCGCGAGACTATGCTTTTGATGCGCTTGTTACAATTAACGATGTTGATGTGACTCCAGATCTGCGCAAGGGGCATGTTTTCCTGGGCATTATAGGAGCTGATGGTGGAGATGAGGCTATTGTCGCTCGTCTCAATCGCGAGCGTGGTAGTATTCAGAGGCGCCTTGCCAAGCGGGTGGTGCTCAAGTTCACTCCTAAGCTTTCCTTTAAGGCGGACGGTTCTGTTGAGAGGGGGGTGCGCACTCTTTCCATCCTTGAGGAACTGAAGGAGGCAGATGAAGGTCTCGCAGAGGAGCAGGCTGAAGGGATTGATGGGGGAGAGCCGTCAAGTGATGAGGAGAACGAAGGGATGGGTCACCAAGGCGGCGTTGAATAGAGCAGTAATGGCTGAAACCAATCAAGACAGTTTATCTGAGATAGGCGCTGCAATACGTGCGGCCGGGAGGATACTTATTTTGGGGCATGTCCGCCCTGATGGTGACGCCATTGGTTCACAGGTTGCCCTGGCTTCCAGCTTGCGGGAAGCCGGGAAGAAGGTCCTTGTTCTCAATGAAGATGGCTGTCCATCAAGCCTCTTGTTTTTGCCTGGTTCCGGCATGGTTTCTCGACCGGGAGAAGAAGATTTTGAGGCGGATTTGTGTGTGGCGCTGGATACGGCAAATCGCGAGCGGCTCGGAGAGGGGTGTCTTGAGGTTGCCAGTAAAGTTCCACGCCTTATCAACATTGACCATCATATCAGTAATGAAGGGTATGGCGATCTGGTGCATGTAGACGCCTTGGCGCCTGCGACCGGCCAGATCGTGTTCGAGCTCCTAATGCAGGAAGGCTTGCCGTTGACTTCAGAGGCGCGTGATTGTCTTTTTGTTGCCATTTCTACAGATACAGGCGGGTTCCGGTATTCGAGCACGACTGCCCGTACATATGAGATTGCTGCGGAATTGATCCGAAGAGGGGCGAATTGCGGGGCTCTGTCGACTTCCATTTATGAACGCTATCCTTTCCGCCGCCTTGAATTGCTTCGCGAGTTGCTTGGTGTGCTGCGCCTGAGTCCGGATGGTCGCGTTGCCAGTTGGGCACTTGATTTGGGAATGAAGGAGAAGTTGTCTCTTCAGCCTGAGGATAGTGAGAATCTCACTGACTTGATCCGCGCAGTGGATACGGTGGATGTGGCGGTGTTTTTTGAGGAGGTTGATGGTGGAATGGTGAGGATTAGCATGCGCTCAAAGCGGGCGGAGGCGGCTGATGTATGTGAGGTGTGTCGATGTTTTGGTGGTGGTGGGCACGTGATGGCTGCCGGCGCGCGTGTCATGGGAGATCTCGATGATGTTGTAAAAGATGTCCTGAGTAAAGTTCACGAATCCCTGAAGTAGAAAATGGACAATATCGACGGAGTATTACTAGTAGACAAATCCCCTGACATGACATCGCATGATGTTGTGGCCGTGGCCAGAAGGACGCTTAACCAGAAAAAGATCGGTCACTGTGGCACGCTTGATCCGATGGCAACGGGTCTGCTGATACTCACCCTTGGCAGAGGAACCAAGATTCAGGATTTACTGATGGCGGAGGATAAAGAATATGTGGGAAGCGTTAAACTGGGGGAGGTGACCACAACGCAGGATCGGCAGGGTGAGATTACTGAAACCCAGCAGGTTCCTGATTTTACCGATGAACAGATCAAGGCTGCGCTGGACAAGTTTGCCGGTGATTTTTACCAGACGCCTCCAATGGTGAGTGCGATCAAGAAGGACGGCGTGCCACTTTATAAGCTGGCCAGACAGGGCAAAGAGGTAAAGAGGGATCCCCGTCTTGTGCATGTGTACAATTATGAGGTGCGTGACATCTGTCTTCCGGAATTCAGTTTCAGGGTAGTATGCAGTAAAGGCTTCTATGTTCGAACCTATGCTCATGAGATTGGCGCGGAACTGGGATGTGGAGCGCATCTCTCTGCGTTAAGGAGAACCAAGTCAGGTAAGTTTTCCGCCGATGGAGCGATTACCTTTGATGAACTTAAGCATGGCAGTCGTGAAAGCGTGGCCGAACGTGCCCTCAGCCTTGCTGAGGTTTCGAGGCTACGTGGTGCCTGACGAGCTGGCTCAATGGTTAGTCGCCTCTCAAATATCAGCGATCTTGCTGACCTTGATGGTCCCGTTAATCTTGCAGTGGGCATTTTTGACGGGGTGCATCGCGGGCATGCCGCCGTTATAGGCGGAGCCTGTGAACGGCCAGGGACGGCGGTTGTGATGACTTTCGAGCCCCATCCGGCCAATGTCCTTGCTGCTAAATCCGCGCCGGGAAGAATTACGTCGCTTGAGCACAAACAGCATCTACTAGAGGGGCTTGGAGTAGAATTTCTCATCGTTGTTGATTTCAATGAGCGTCGGGCTTGCCAGCACGCAGAAGGCTTTGTGGATGAAGTCGCCGAAGCTTGTCGCCTTGGCTGTATCGCCGTTGGAGAGAACTTCCGTTTTGGCAAGCAGAGAAGGGGGGACGTTGCCCTTCTTGGGAGGATGGGCGCAGATCTTGGGTTTGAAGTCGCGGGGATTGAGCCGGTTTGCGACAGCGGTGGGGAGATTATTAGCAGCACAAGGATACGTGGGGCTTTGGATGTCGGGAATATTGCGCGTGTTGCTGATCTTTTGGGGCGTGATTATTCACTGTTTGGGGTGGTGAAGAAAGGGCGTGGATTAGGCCATAAGCTTGGATTCCCAACGGCAAATATCCCTTTAAATGAAGGGCAGTTTCTTCCCAATGGTGTCTATGCAGTAAGGGTAGAGCTTGAAGGAGAATCCATTGAGGGCGTTGCCAATCTGGGGACGCGACCGACTTTCGAGGAAGAGGAGTCCATGATGATGCTGGAAGTCCACCTGTTTGACTTTGAGCGCGAAATTTATGGCCAGCGGATGGAGGTTTTCTTTACGTCTCATATTCGTGATGAGCGGGCATTTGACAGCGTTGATGCGCTGCGGGAACAGATTGGCAGGGATGTCGAGGCTGCTAAATCAATTGCGTGATGATTCAGCACCAGTGACCCATGGTGCTGCCCCCGGAATGGTTGCGAGGGAGTTGCGGAAAGTTTTTGCTAACGGTTAAGCGATCTCCATCACGACCGGGCAGTGGTCTGAGCCCATGACGTCAGGCATGATGTATGAGCTTTCCAGGCGTTGACGGAGCGATTGTGAGACGCACCAGTAGTCCAGACGCCACCCGACATTTCTGGCCCTTGCCCCGGCTCGATAGCTCCACCAGCTATAGTGTTCCCCGGCCGTTTCAAATGCCCGGAAGGTGTCGATGAATCCGGCTGCTATTAAGGCTGAGAACCCGGCTCGTTCCTCGTCACTGAATCCCGGGCTGTTATGGTTGGCCTCGGGTCGAGCCAGGTCAATTTCCTCATGGGCCACGTTAAGGTCGCCACAGAAGATTACAGGGAGCGTTTTTTCAAGGGATTGAAGATAAGAGAGGAAATCCTTGTCCCAGCCCCGTCTGTAGGGTAGGCGCTTTAGCTCGTTCTGGGAATTGGGGGTGTAGACGGTCACGAGGAAGAAATCATTGAATTTCAGGGTAATTACCCTGCCTTCGGTGTCGTGCTCGGCGATTCCGATGCCGAATGTCACATCCACTGGCTTTTTTTTACTGAAAACCGCTGTGCCTGAGTAACCGGGTTTTTCGGCGGAATTCCAATAGGCGTGATAGCCCTGCATCCATTCCATGTTTACCTGCTCTTCGCGGGCCTTGGTTTCCTGTATACAGAGGATGTCAGCGTCCTGGGATTCAAAGAAATCGCCGAATCCCTTGCCTAAGGCGGCCCGTATTCCGTTTACGTTCCATGAGATAAGTTTCATATTTTTAGTAATTTGATTTGGGGGATGCAGTATTTCTAGTTGAAAAAGAGTAATTTTTCGCTAAACAAATCACCCCCCTAGCAACGTTGTTGTTATGAGGGATCCTTTAACCCATCCAAGTAATTTGGATTCAGGACTTCCATGGAAGCATGATTGAAGTAAAAAACCTTACCAAACGATTCGGGCAGAAAACCGCTGTCGACAATATCTCATTTACCGTAAAGAAGGGCGAGGTGCTCGGCTTTCTCGGGCCAAACGGTGCAGGTAAATCGACCACCATGCGGATGATTACCGGTTATCTTCCCCCCACTGATGGACAAATCAGTATCGATGGGGCGGATGTTGTCAATGAGCCGATTGTCGCAAAAGCCAAGATAGGCTACCTGCCGGAGGCAGCGCCCCTCTACGCTGACATGACGGTTGTTGCGTTCCTTCGCTTCATTGCTGAATTGCGAGGCAAAGGGGAGGCTGATGTTGAGGGTGCCCTTGATACCTGCTTTTTGGATCCGGTTCGCAACCAGAACATTGACACCCTCTCCAAGGGATACCGGCATCGCACCTGTCTGGCTCAGTCTATTCTGCATGATCCGGATATCCTCATTCTGGATGAGCCAACAGATGGCCTTGATCCTAACCAGAAGCAGGAAGTTCGCTCGCTGATTAAGCGCATGGGTGAGGGAAAGGTGATTATTTTCTCAACACACATTCTTGAGGAGGTTGAGGCGGCCTGTACGCGTGCGATTATCATCGACCAGGGGCGAGTGGTTGCTGACGGGGCGCCTGCCGAGCTTAAGGCACGTGCCAGTGGTGCAGGGGCTGTTACCGTGAGAATTACCGGAATGGCGGGCTCGGGGATTCGCTCGGAGATCATGTCCATGCCGGGAGCTTCCGATGTGAAGGAGCATGAATCAGGCGAGAGCTTATTCAGCGGTCAGGTGTTGCCGGCAAAATCTAGCGGAAACTTGCCGGAGGAGATCTTCAACATGTGCAAGGAGAAGCAACTGGTTCTTGAGGAACTGCACCTTGAGCAGGGGCGCCTTGATGATGTGTTCCGTGAGATTACCGTGGCCGACACCACGTTGACCGACGCCGATTAACCTCCTCTATCATTCAACCTAAATTCAATTCTCCCGTTCAGCCAATGTCCGCACCGCGAAATATCTGGATCATCTTTAAACGAGAGCTCAAGGCACAGTTCAACTCGATGCTGGCCTACGTCTTCATCGTGATTTTTGTCGTGCTGGCAATGGCGCTGACGTTCTGGTTCCGGAATTTCTTTGCTCCGGGCGGCCAGGATGCATCCCTTGAGTTTACTTTTTTCCTGTGGCCCGCGTGGTTGTTGATGTTTTTGGCGCCGGCAGTGGGCATGCGTCTATGGTCGGAGGAGCATCGCACCGGCACGGTGGAGTTGCTGCTGACCATGCCAATGGCTCCGTGGCAGGCTATTGTAGGCAAGTTCCTTGCTGGGCTTGCCGTGATCAGTATTGCGATCCTTTGCTCTTTTCCCATCGTTATCACGGTTTCCTACCTCGGAGATCCGGATAACGGCAAGGTTCTTGGCGGCTACCTGGCGACTTTCCTGTATGGCGCAGCGTGCCTGGCCATTACCTGTTCGGTAAGTGCATTTACCCGTAGTGTGGTGGCTTGCCTGATCGTGTCTGTAACGATTTGCTTCCTGATGCTTCTACTGGCGGTTCCTCCGGTGCAGGATTATTTCACAGACATTCTTGGCGGAGGTCTATCCGATGCTATTTCCTCCTTTAGCATGTTCGCTCACTACAACGACATGAAGCGCGGGGTAATTACCCTGCCTAATATCGCCTTCTTTGCTTCCCTGATAGGCTTCTGCCTGTTTCTTACCAGTATCGTGATCAAGACCAAGCGTTCCTGAGCCTGTAACCCAAGTGACTTAAAATGGCTGCCGAAAACGAATCCTTATCCACCGATAACAAAAGCACGACAAAGTCGATTGCCGCACCGTCATGGCTATACTCCTTTTTCGGGGCAATCATCGTCTTTGCGCTTTTGGTTACGGTAAATATTATTGCCAGTAAATTGCCGGGCAAGCTCGACCTCACAGAGGATAAGCTGCACACGCTTTCGGAGGGCACCCTGGAGATCCTCGATGGTCTGGATGCCGAGGTGAAGATTTCTTTTTTCGTCTCCAAGGACAAGGATAACATGCGCCCGGATCTTACTCTTTATTCCAAGCGGGTGGATGCTCTGCTTGATGAATATGTGAGCAAGGCAAAGGATGGTTTCCTTGAGATTGAGCATGTGGATCCACAGCCCGAGTCAGACGAGGAGGATCGGGCCAAGCTCAATAATTTACAGCCTGACCGCGGTCGATTGGGAGAGGCTGCTTATCTTGGTATTACTGTCAGCTGCCTTGATCGGAAGTCTTCCATTCCTTTCCTCAACCCGGGAGAGGAACCAATGCTTGAATTTGAAATATCGCGCAGGATTCTTGAGGTGAGCCGAGAAGAAGCCCCGAAGGTCGCCATCATGAGCGCCCTGCCGGTGACCGGCGGACCGCCGGCAGCGCCGTTTAACCCCCAGGCTCGCCAGCAGCAGCAGCCACCCTGGCAATTCTACACTGAGTTGCGCCGTGACTACGATCCGGATCTAACTGATGGCGAGAGTAACCTGGTGGATCTCGGATTGGATGTGGAGGAAATCGCCGCGGATATCGACGTGGTGGTGTTAGTTCATCCTGCAGGGATTAGTGAGAACACGCAATTTGCACTTGATCAGTTTTTGCTTCGTGGTGGGCAGGTTCTGGCATTTCTGGATGCGTTCAGCTTTGTTGCCGCTCAATCTCAGCCGCAGCAGCGCCAGCCATTTGGCGGGCAACAGCCCGGAGGAATCCCGACCTCTTCCAACCTTGATAAGCTTCTACCTGCCTGGGGTGTCAATTTCGAGTCAAACCAGGTGCTGGCTGACATGGTATTTCAAGGAGAAAGGTTTAGAGCGGGACCTGTTGCCATAGGGGTTACGGCTAAAGGCATAGACAATGAGAATCCGATCACCAACGCGATAAAGAATTTGGAGATGTTTTTTGCAGGGGTTTTCTATGTTGATAGAAAGGCTGGCATTAAGGCGGAGACCCTTGTTCATTCGAGTGCTTCATCACAGCTCGTTGCCGCGCAGGCCGCTCAATTTGGTCCTGAGCAATTGATGACTAATTTCAAGGCTTCCGGGAAGGAATACCCACTGGCTGTTCGTCTGACTGGAGATTTCAAGACCGCTTTCCCTGAAGGCAAGCCGAAGGCTGCTGAAGAAAA
>JAAESJ010000337.1 GCA_024229495.1 Verrucomicrobiaceae bacterium
ATCCGCGGTAAAGATGACCACCGTGTCATCGGCCACCCCCGTCTCCTCAAGGGCTGCCAGGACACGACCCACGCTGTCATCGAGACTCTCGATCATCCCTGCGTAGGCAGCATGCACCCTTTCGTTGCTCTGCTTGTCGAAGCTGGCAGCCTTCTTCTTGTATTTCTCCAGCAAGGCGGGTTTTGCCATGATCGGCCCATGCACCGTGTAATAAGAAAAATAGAGGAGGAAGGGCTCATCATTCGACTCTTTGACAAACTTCACCGCCTCATCGGTCAACCTGTCAGTCAGGAAGTCGCCTGCCTTGCCGTCGTCCAGGTTCGGCATTCCGAAGGGTGAGAAATATTTACCTCGCCCCTTGGGTTGACCCCATTCCCGCCCGGCCACGTTAATATCGAAGCCGTGACTATCCGGGTAGTGTTCCTTGAAGTCGGGCTTACCGATCGGCATGAGGTGCCACTTACCGGTAAACTGTGTGCGATACCCAGCCTCCTTCAGAGCCTCCGGCAAGGTGGTCAGCTCGTGGTCCATCTTGGTTTTCCATTTCGGGATAAGGAGCTTTGGGTTTCTCCTGCCGTGGCCGGTGATCCAGTCGGTAAGGTGAAGACGTCCGGGATAGCGCCCCGTGATGATTGCCGCCCGGCTGGGTGAGCACACGGTGCAAGCCGAGTAGGCATTGGTGAACTTCATGCCCTCCTCCGCCAGTTTGTCGAGGTGCGGGGTTTCATGAAACTTGGAACCATAGCAACCGAGGTCACCCCAACCGAGATCATCCACGAGAAAGAACACAAAGTTCGGGCGCTTTTTCGCGGCCAGAGAAGGCACAGCCAAAAGAGCAAGGACAACAAATGAGTGGAATAAGAAACGCATGAATCTGGAAAAAAGATAAGGGATTGATAATGGGTTAAGCAAGAACCGTATCAGCCCAACAGCGTGATTGACGGGAAGAAAGAGCCTGATCTATTTACTATCCTCTCCAATGAAACTGTTCCAATCGATTCTAGTGACGCTTGCCCTGATGCTGGTCAATCAGGCGAGCGGCCAAGAACCCGCCGACAAACAACAGACTTTCGCAGGGCACTGGGCGCTGAAAATGAGCAATGGAGCCGCCGGATGGATGACGTTGGAGCTCAACGAAGGAAAATGGAGCGGCCAACTCTGGACGGTGGGAGAACCCAAGATAATTAAAAGTCTCAAGTATGCCGATGGAAAG
This sequence comes from Verrucomicrobiaceae bacterium, assembly GCA_024229495.1. Lineage (GTDB taxonomy): Bacteria > Verrucomicrobiota > Verrucomicrobiia > Verrucomicrobiales > DEV007 > CACIUL01. Next base: position 1,214 of record JAAESJ010000337.1, read on the forward strand.
CTTGCCTTCAAGCGAGCCCTGAGAATCGGCTCGCCTGAGTATCCGGGCGGACCTTATACCGACGAGCGGGAGATGCGCGATTTGGAGGCAACCGTCAAGGGAGATGCCATCAGAGTGGTGATGAAAGTTCCCGGAGGGCAACCGTTCGTACACCTCGGCAAGCGCCTCCCTCCCCTACCCCCCCGACCTGATCTTTCCAAGGTGAAGTTCGGCAAGCCCATTGAATTGTTCAACGGGGCCGACCTGACGGGCTGGAAACTTGTCAACCCACGGAAAATCAACGGCTGGAAAGTGAAGGACGGAGAACTAATCAATGAAACGCCCAAGAAGACCTTCGATGCCTTCGCCCCCTACGGTAATTTGAGGACGGAGAGAACCTTCGGTGACTCCAAACTGACCATCGAGTTCAACGTGCCGCCCGGAGGAAACAGTGGAATTTACGTTCGCGGAGCCTACGAGGCGCAGGTGGTAGACCGGGACAGTCGCATGCAAGGCTTGCAGGGGGTCGGAGCGATCTTCAGCCGGGTCAGGCCGACCAAGAACGCGGGCAAGCCGGGAGGCCAATGGCAAAGCTACGAGATCATCATCGTGGACCGGCACGCTACTGTCATCCTTAATGGAGAGAAGGTAATCGACAACCAACCGGTTATCGGCAACACCAACGGGGCCTTTCAAGCGGACGTTACGCGTCCGGGTCCCTTACACCTGCAGGGGGATCACACATCGGTGCGCTACCGCAACATCGTTCTGTATCCGGTGCTCGTCGATTAGGGACTCCTTAAGGCAAAATTGGTTTCAGAACCTTGCCGGATTGGTCCTGCGGATACACCGCACCGTGGCGTTCCAGTTGCGCCGCCAGACCTTGCATCATTTTCTTGAGGATCACCGGGTTGCCTTTGGCGACGTTGGTGGACTCGAATGGATCCTTTACCAGATTAAACAGTTCGTAGCGTTCACCTCCGGATTGGACCTTGCCGCCGAGTGGCGGGTTCTTAGGAAAGTTGTGGTAGATAACCTTCCATTCACCATCACGCCAGGCGGTGAAATAATTGCTGCGGTGCGGGCCGTGCGGGTAATGCATTAGGAACTGCTGCTGACCGAGCTGGTCCCGGCTTCCGGTGAGTGGAACGAGAATGGACCGGCCATCCACAGCGTGCCCCCTAGGCAACTTGGCGCCGGTCAGTTCGAGCAAAGTAGGGAAAAGGTCGGTGACATTGGCCACTTGCGGCAGGATTTTGTTGGCCGGGATTACGAGGCGTTTTTGGTGTGCGTTGCCGGCATTGCGCTTGGCCCAGGCAGCAATGAAGGGCACGCGCATGCCACCCTCGTAATGCGCACCTTTCTTGCCACGCAAAGGCGCAGCGCAGGCAACGTCATGTTGGTGGCCGAGCGGAGCGTCTGAGCCATTGTCGCCGAGGAAAATCACCAGCGTGTCCTCTGCGACACCGAGTTTTTCAAAATGATCGAGCATGTCATTGAGCGATTTGTCCATGCCCGCAATCAGAGTGGCAAAGGCTTGGGCGTTCTTAGATTTTCCGGAGTCCGCATAGTGGGCGGCGAAGCGCGGGTCGGATTCAAACGGCGCATGCACGGCGTAATGGGAAAAGTGCAGGAAGAATGGCTGCTCGCTTTTGACAATCTCGGTAATGTGTTTCTTGGCCTCAAGGGTGAGGGCTTCCGAGAGGAAGGTGTCGGTGTCGTGGTATTTGTCGAGGTGCGGCACCGCATGATGGCCGCGGCGCGTGCCTTTGCCATACTTCTTCTCCGCATAATAACTGCCGGGCGCCCCAAATGAGGCGCCGCCAACGTTGATGTCGAAGCCGAGGTTCAGCGGCTCCGATCCTTCGTGACCGTTCGGCCCAAGGTGCGCTTTGCCGACATGGATGGTCTTGTAGCCTTTCGTGCGCAGCACGCCCGGCAGTGTCACGTCGCCCTTCTTGAGCCCGGGCCAGTTCCAGCCGGCCGGCCCGTTGGCGCCGCGGTTGTTACCGCGTGGATTGATCCAGTTGGTTGCCCGATGCCGCGCGGCATTCTGACCGGTCATGATCGAGATCCGCGTAGGCGAACATACGCTCATCGCGTAGAATTGATTGAACCGGATTCCCTGCTTGGCCAGCCGCTCCATCCCCGGCGTGCGATAGTAATCGTTTAGCGGGTAGCGCTTAGGTTTGCCGTTTTGATCCGTGAGAAACGGCACCGAAGTGTCCATCACCCCCATGTCATCGATCAGAAAGACCATGATATTGGGAAGCTTCTTCGCCTGCAGATCTGCAAGGCTAATGACGTATAAGCTGAGGATCGTCAGAATAGTTTTCATGCAGTTTTTCCTTGGATCAGCCGGATTATTTTAGCCCACCATCAATTCATGCAGTGGTCCCTTGAGATCAAAATCCTTTAGGTTGGCATCCATTTGCCCAAAGGTTTCGGAAGTTTTCATTCCCGCGGCCTGCATCAGGGAAAGATATAAATTACCAACCGTACGGTGGCCTTTGCTGCCATACTTGGGATACTCGATATAGCGTCCCATCTTCAGCTTCTTGTCCATTCCTCCCAACAGGACGACCGGCCAGTCATGACCGGCGCAATGATGGTCGCCGGAAGAACACGACATGTAGACGATCATCGTGTTGTCGAGCATCGAACCATTTCCTTCCGGGATGCCGGCAAACTTCTTCGCCATTTTTGCAATCTGCTTAAGGTGAAGCTTCTCAACCTCCATCCGCGCCTGATGCCCCGTCCAGCCGTTGGAAGCCTTGTTTTCCTGAAGGTGACCAAGGGCGTGAACGGAATTGGAAAGATTGAGCTCCGAATACTTTACGCCCAAGGTGTCCGGACGCAGGGTAATCACGTTCGTCAGGCCGGCAATCAGGGCGGCGCTGGCGATCTCAAAGTGTGATTCGATTCGTGCGGAGGGTGAGGTTGAATCAAAGCGATCCGTCAACCCCGGAGCATGCTTTTGGATACGGTCAGTCAAAGCGGATTTCTTCTCCTCGATCTTGCGGAGCGAATCGAAGGAATCCATATAAAGGGCGAACCGTTCCTTGTCGTCCCCGGACAATTGCTTCTCCACGCGCCGGGCGTCCGCGGTCAGGAAATCCATGAGGTTACCGTTCAGGGCGATTTTTTTTTCCAGTTGCTCGGGGCTTGCCACGGCTGCTCCGAAGAGTTCGAGGAAGGCTTTCCGGGGAGATCCCTGATAGGCAACGGGCTTGGCGGCTGCGTAGGCTGAGAGATTTGGATAGCAATAGGAGTCTTCGGGTTTCCATCCTGCGGACTCCAGGAGTTGTCCGTTCATCGCCATTCCGTACATCGGATATGGGCCGGTGGAGAGATGTTGGCCAAGAAGACAATCCAGCGTAGGCGCAACAGCTACCTTTTCCGAATCGTGAAGCGAAAGGGTTCCGAACCCCTTGGTATGATTTCCCCGGAAGCCCACCCCGGACAGACTTTGAATGACCGTCAGGCGATCCTTGAAGCTTTCCAGATCGGCCAGTTTTTCCGGTAGCTTATGTTTCGCCAGTGCCACGTCGACGAGCGACCCCTCTCGTCGCCCTCGGTTCCCCAGTTTCCTTCCGTCATCCGGATTGGTGAAGTGATTTTCGAGTCCATCTGGAACCAGGTTGTATTTATCAATCCCGGATGACTTCACCACGAAGACGAATCGCTTCGGCAGGGCAGCTTCTTTCCCGGCCGCATGGACGCGAAGGGATTGAAAAAACGGCGCCATGGCCAGAGAACTGCCACCAAGGGAGAGTCCTCTAAAGAATTGACGTCTTTTGTAGATCATAACAAGTGTGGTTATCGTCTGTAGAGGAAGGAATCTGAACTTAGCAATGATACTACAAGCGCTTTAAAGCTACCACCTTTATCAACATAGGCTTTTTCGGCTTCGATCAAGGTTTTTGAATCACTGAGCATCTCGTTCCGGCCCATGAAATAACGGAACAAATGTCGGATAAACGACTGTCGCGCACGATCCGAATGTCCCAAGCGTTGCATCATCTCGACTGCGTCCTTTACCTCACCATCAACCTTGGGGTCACCCGAGAAGGCAATCGCTCCGGTTGCTTCGACCTTGCGGGTCGTGAGTTTTCCCTCTTTTAGCTTGCGGTCGAACTGGTTGTCGCGTCGCCTGTAGATTTCTCCGTTCTCGTCAAAATAGTGATGAGTTCGATAGCGACCCCAATCATCAAACACCTCGAACGCTTCACCGAGCGGATTCATCTTTCGGTGACACTTCCAGCAACGTTCGGCCCGTAGTGGCTCCATCCGTTCCCTGAGTGTCTTGTGGGGATCGGTTGGAACCGCCGCGTCGACATCAGGCGGAACGTCCCCTAGCACCCCGGCCAGCAACCTCTCATATACCCAGATGCCGCGATGAATAGGATCGTTATCCTCATTCAACGAATAAGCCGTCAACCACGCCGGATGCGTCAGCAAGCCGGACCTTTCCTCCTTGGGCATCTTCAAGGGTTGTTCGATGGGCCAATCCCACTTTTGTTCCCCATGCCGACCGTTGCTTGGCAAGTTGTAGGGCTCGATATAAAGGAGATCCCCAATACCGCGCCTTTTGCCCTCGAAAGGAAAACCAGGATGACGATGCATCCCCTTGCCCAGAGTCGCCTTATACATAGCAACCGTTTTCTCCGCATCCCTTCGGGCAGCAACCAACGCTTTCTCGGCCTTTTCCGGCATATTTTCAAAATTGAAATCCCGCTTGATCTGATTTCTCTTGAGCTCAACACGGGCTTCGACAAATCCCGGATCCATGATCTCGGCTACTTTCTTCTCGTAATGCTCTCGGGCATACTCATTGTCGCCCGGATGAGCGATGAAATACTCATTCGTGGTCAACAGCTCGGCGATGACGCCCTTGTCCTTCTTCAGCACATGTTCAATGAGCATGCGCGCATCGTGGATGAGCATATCGGTGTTCCACTGGTTAATCTTTTCCGCACCCCGTCGGTCGTTGTCCTTGAAGACCGTTCCGGCCCGGTGAAAACCAAAAAACTCGTCAAAGAACCGCATGATCCGGGGTAGATCCTTCCGGTTCCAGTGCCCCGTCAAGAGTTGCTCGTCCAGCAATTTCCGAACGAGATTGGCCACGTCCTCCTTGGTTTTCAGCTCACTCTTTTGCAAAGCGTCTCGAATGAACCGATTGTTGTCCGGTTTGTGATCCGTTAATGCATAGGCAATCGCATGGGCCAATTCATCCGGTGACAAATGCCGGCGTCCGTGCTCATCCACCTCGCCCAGGCCAAATTCCATCCGGTAAATCGATTCCGGACTCAGGAACATCGCCTTGATCGTCGTTTTGAATCCCTCCAGGTTGCCGCCGGTTTTGATGCTCTGTTTGAGAAAGGTGAGGTATTTTTCCTGCTCTTCCTTGTTCGGGTAGCGCCCGATCACCCGGATGTGCTCCCGCCTGATCACCTCCACAAGCACCTGTTCCTCAGGTATCGGCTTATCATCCAGGAAATCCGAGAAATCGCCGCGCCTCTCACGATCGGTAAGGAACGAATCGGCCACGATCATGGTCATCTGAACCGTGCTCTGATCCGCCACTGACATCGCCGCGTAATCGCGTATCCCGCGTTCCGAGGTCACGTAGCTGAAGGGGCTCTTCGACTTGCCAAAACCTTTATGGGAAAAAATCTCGGTGCTGAACCGCCATAGCCGGGCAGGAGAAAAGGGGGGTGTTTTAATTTCGCCAGAAAAAAGCTTCTCATGATTCACCCAGTTTCCATATTCGGGAGCAAGGAGCTTTTTGCGATAGGCATCACCCGACCCCGCCGTCAGCAATTGGCGATCGATCCACTCGATCGCCGCGTTGCGTTCCGAAATGCTCGGTTGCCGATCCTCGTCAGGCGGCGGCATGTCTCCGGCCGTCAATTGCTCTAGCATCTCAAGCCACAATTCTGAGGTCTTGGCATTTGCGAAATCAAGCGGCACCTCGTGGAGGGCAAGCTTACCCTTTTGCTTTTTCTCTCCGTGACAGCGAATGCAGTTCTGTGTCAGGAATGGCTTAAGAACCTGCTCGAACCCGGCAGGGGCAGCGGAGACTGCCGTCACACCTGACAAAAGGCCAGCCGAAATGCCCTGAACCCATGCGCTTTTTCTCCAATTCCCTGTAAGCATGCTGATAGAGTTCATGTCATCCACCGCTTAGCGCCGTTTGCCCGGAACTTTCCAGTTCGGATCGGGCTGGTGCGCCTGATCCAGCAGGTTCGCAGCATGCTCCACCAGATCCGGCCGCCTTGCCGCGTAATTCTGTTTTTCGCCCGGGTCATTGGACATGTCATAGAGCGCAATAGGCCCGGTAAACATCGGCTTGCGGATCGCTTTCCACTTGCCGAACCGGATCGCCTGGGCGGATCCGCGCTCATAAAATTCCCAATACATCCGGCTTTTGCGCTGCCATTTCTTTTCCCTGGGTTGACCACGCAGCGTGGCAAGAAAGCTGTCACTATCAATATCATCAGGAGCATCAACCCCGGCAATATCAGCAACAGTTGCCATCATGTCACCAAAATACCAATGCGCATCATCCACTTGCCCTGCCTTAATCACCCCCGGACACCAGGCAATTGTCGGAACACGGATCCCGCCCTCGGTTAAGTCACGCTTAATACCGCGAAAAGGGCCGTTGGAATCAAAGAAATCTGCCTTATGCCCGCCTTCCTGGTGCGGGCCGTTGTCAGAGGTAAATATCACCAAAGTATCTTCTGCAATTTTTAATTCCCTGAGCAAGTCCAGAATCCGGCCAGTGTCCCGATCGATGTTATGGATCATGGCAGCAAAGCCCTTCTCAGGGTCCGGCCAGTCCTCTTCGGCAAACCTCCCCAGGTCGGGCACCTCCATGCCCCGGTTGCCAGCCTCGTTGTTGGCATGGGGCACATTCATCGCAAAATACAGGAAGAATGGATCCTTATGATTGGTGCCAATGAATTCAAGCGCATCCTCAATAAACAAATCCGGCGCATACTCCACCTTCTTTTCAGCCACTCCCCGACCGCCCTGCGGATGCTTCGGGTCCTGCCATCGCTTCCATTTCCGGGCAACAACGTTCTTCAACTTCACCACTGCCCCGTTACGGATTAGAAACTCGGGATAAAAATTGTGGGCATGCCACATGTTGACGTAACCGAAAAAATGCCCGAACCCGACATCATTCGGATTGGTAAAGTTATCCGGGGTACCGATTCCCCACTTACCGATGCAGGCTGTCTTGTACCCAGCGCCTTTCAGCACTGATGCCAAAGTCGGTTGCCCTGGCTTAATGACCACCGGTGCCGTGGAGTTGCCCCGAACCACCGTGCGACCCATGTGCCTGCCGGTGAGCAATACGCTGCGCGAAGGCGCACACACCGTGTTGCCGGCATAGAACTGGGTAAATCGCATGCCCTCGGAGGCCATCGTATCCAGCCGGGGCGTCTTCAACTTCTTCTGGCCAAAGCACCCGAGGTCACCATAGCCAAGGTCATCGGCAAGGATCAGGATGATGTTTGGTGTCCGGGCTGCCAACAGCCCCGGCGCGGCAAGTAATGCAAAAACAATCCAACAAGCAGCTGCCAAACGAAAAATCCCCTGATTCATCAGGGATGATTTTATCGTAACCCCGTGACAATTACCACAGACATCACGCAAAAAATTCATTCCGCATAATATTTACTTAAAGCGGCAAAGCCATCACGGAGTAATGGGAAGCTATTTGCGCGGGAACGAGGATTTCTTTTTCTTCGTATCCTTCCCGAACTTCTTGGAAGCCGGTTTTGATTCCTTCTTCTTTGGAGCAGCCTTCTTCTTCGCTGCGGCATCTCGGGCCGCCTTCACTCCCGCTGCCTTTTTCCTGATGGCAGCTTCACGCGCTGCTTTCTGAGCAGCCACCTTCTTCTTGGCAGCGGCTTCGCGCTTGGCTTTGGCTGCAGCCGCTTCCTGCGCCTGTTTCTTTTCGGCTGCCTCACGGGCTGCCTTTGCTTCAGCTTTCTTCTTCTTGGAAGCCGCATCGCGAGCTGCTTTTTCAGCCGCATATTGCTGGGCCTGAACTTCAGACCGACGCTCCCTCATCAGCTTGTGTAGCTCAGCCTGTTGTTTGCGATAGCCTTCAATGGCTTTCCTCGAGGCATCACGAGACTGACTGTTTCTCTCAGCAAGTTGTTTTAGTTCTTCCTGGAACTCCTTCTGCTTACGCTCTGTTTGCGCCTTATAATCGACGCTGGCCTGCTTAGCGGCTTTCTCGGCACTTTCAATACGCTTGGCCAGGTCGCTGTGTTTCTGCTGGTACTCACGCAAGCGGTGATCCGTAGGTGCAGGTTTTTTAGCAGTGCTGG
>JAAESJ010000338.1 GCA_024229495.1 Verrucomicrobiaceae bacterium
AATGCCGGCCCGCAGTGGAGAGTTACCCTTTACTGCAGAGATGTTGCGGGATCGACCCAGTGGCGATTTGTTTGGCTGGTCGCATAACGTCGCGATGGGGGCAAATGCGCAACTGATGACTTCCGACCAGGCGTTGATTCTGACCACGGCGGGCGGGATGCGTTCTGATGACGGATCGCCGGTGGCTCTCGGTTACCATACCGGGCACTGGGAGGTTACCATGGTCGCAGCAGAGGCGGCAGGGGAGTTCAAGAAGGCGGGATGGTTGCCTTTTGCCGCTCATTGTTCTGACCCCTGTGACGGGCGTACACAGGGGACGAGAGGCATGATGGATAGCCTTGCTTATCGCAACAGCGCTGCTGAAGTGCTGGCACGTCTGGTGCGGTCACTGCCGACACGCCGGGCGGTAATGGGTATTGCAACCTGTGACAAGGGATTGCCAGCAACGATGATGGCATTGGCAGAGGAGTGTGATTTCCCGGGAATTATTGTTCCCGGAGGTGTGACTCTGCCGCCGGATCGCGGGGAGGACGCAGGTACGGTGCAATCCATTGGAGCAAGATTCTCCCATGGGGAGATTACCCTGAAGGAGGCTGCGCAGGCAGGTTGCGCGGCATGTGCCAGTGCTGGCGGGGGATGCCAGTTCTTTGGCACGGCGGCAACCTCGCAGGCGGTTGCCGAGGCACTTGGCATGGCGTTGCCGCATTCTGCGCTTGCCCCGTCAGGCGAACCGGTTTGGCTGGAAATAGGAAGGGCTTCATCCCGTGCTTTAATGGCAATGAGCAAGTCCGGATTAGTGCTTAGGGATATCATTACTGATGCATCGGTAGGCAATGCCATGGCGGTGCACGCGGCAATGGGTGGATCAACAAATCTCCTGTTGCATCTTCCTGCAATTGCCCGCAGCGCAGGGCTGAAGACACCCGGAATGGAGGATTGGCTGTCGATAAACCGCAAGGTTCCACGCATTGTAGACGTGTTGCCCAACGGCCCGAACAATCACATGACGGTTCAGGTTTTTCTTGCCGGAGGAGTGCCGGAGGTGATGTTGCATTTACGTGATCTTGGCATGCTTGAGCTTTCCTGCCTCACCGTTACTGGGAATACCTTGGGAGAGAATCTAGAGGCGTGGGAAAACTCGGATCGGAGGCGACGGTTTCGCGAAACTTTACATGAAAAGGACGGTATTGATCCGGATGATGTGGTGATGACGCCAGCAAGGGCAGAATCAAGGGGACTGGCCAGAACCTTGGCCTTCCTTTCCGGTAACCTTGCCCCGGACGGGGCCATCGTGAAGGCAACAGCGATAGCGACTGAGCTATTTGGTGAAGATGGCGCCTATTATCACAAGGATAAAGCCCGTGTTTTTGTCGATGAGAGAAGTGCGATTGCGGCGGTGAAGTCAACAGGGGAAGACCGGGTCAGGCCCGGTGAGGTGATTGTATTGCTTGGCAGGGGGCCCCTTGGTGCAGGAATGCCGGAAACTGCACAGATTACCAGTGCGCTCAAATACACAGAGGCCCTGAGCTGTAACCCCCTGATTACCGATGGACGGTTCTCCGGGTTCTCGGCCGGTCCTTGCATTGGGCATGTTGGTCCTGAAGCCCTTGCGGGGGGAGGACTCGGTAAATTGCGTGATGGAGATTTAGTGGAGATAGATATTTCCCGAGACAGCTGTTCCGGGGAGATCAATTATGCCGGGGATGACCCGGATTTCAGCAACCGGCCAGTGCATCCTGACCTTGTTCCGGACCCTGAACTGCCGGACTCGGTGCGGCTGTGGGCCGCCCTGCAGCATACCGGTGGAGGCACATGGGGTGGATGCTTGCCGGATGTGGATACGGCGGTTGAGAGGTTAAGGGATTCCCCGGCTTGATTCATCGAGGCCAGAATACTGGATGGATTTTGTGGCAATTCATGATCCCGTTTGGTGGAATGTGGCTACAGTAGTTATTCATGCCAAGTTATCCATAATATAGTGTGCAATAACGCCATTAAGAGTTTGTGTATTCATTATATGCCCGGCTGATACCTTATCAGCTCCCAAGATTTCGATGTCTGTAGAACGTAAATTATTAGACTGGAGCCGACCTTTCAGTGATGTTTTTGGGGACTGGTTGTGGGAGCGGCGGGATCGTTTACCCGGGATGCTTGTTATTGTGCCAACCGCACAGAGTGGTCGCCGGTTGCGTCAGGACCTAGCTGAGCGTGGTGGTGCATTGGCGCCGCGAGTAAGAACACCCGGTTTCTTGATGAATCACGAGGATAGTGCACCCGAGGCAGTGGAAATCCTGGCGTGGGTCGAGGTCCTTGACGGAATTGATGATTGGGGTGGAGTTTCCGGGGCTTTTCCAACTCCTCCTGTCAGGGAGGGGGCGGGTTGGTCTATTGGCTTGGCAAAGACGCTTACCGAGGTGCGTGTAGCTTTACAGGCCTCGGGACTGACCATGCGCGATGCCGCAAAGCGCATGGGGGATACCGTTGATCATGAACGGTGGGCTGATCTTGCGCGTTTGGAGGAGCGGGTTGATGCAATGATCATTGACTGGGGAAGGAAGAGTCGCAGTCAGCTAGTGAGGCAGGGAAGTGTCCGATGGGATGATGGTATTAAGGAAGTTGTCGTTGCCGGGGTGCCGGACATTCCCCGGGCGGTGAGCAGAATACTGGAAGGCTGTCCCCGTCCGGTTCAAGTGCTCATTGGTGGAGAAAACAAAGAAGATTTTGATGAGTGGGGGCGTCCTTCAGAGCAATGGGCTGAACGGCATATTGATTGGCCGGCGGAGGGATCGATTACTCTGGCTTCTGATGCACGGGACCAGGCTGAGAAGGCCCTGGAAGCAGTCGGGCGAGGTGGACGCTCCTCAAACAAAGTGGCATTAGGATGCGTTGATGATGGAGTCACCCGTGAATTGGTGCGGGTTTTTGGACGGGAAGATTGGCAGGTTTACGATCCCGGCAACCGGAAAGTGCCGGCCCTGACGGGTTGGCTTGCTGCATGGAGGAAGTATTTGCGCCGCCCAGGGATTGCCGAGGCCATGGATCTGTTGGGCTTCACGGGGAGTGGGGCCCTCGTTAGGGGAAAACGCGCACAACGAGCAACGGCTCTCTCACGCTTGCGTGACCAATACCTGGTGCGTTCTGCTGAGGATCTGGAAAGGATCAAGGCCTTGTTCCATAGGGACTTGAAGGCTATCAAGGCTGGAAAGGAAAAACATCTTCAGAGAAGCATTGCAGACGTTGAATTATCCATTGAAACGATGGCTCATCTTGAGCAATCACTTAAGCGTTTCACGGATGAGGGGTTTCATCAGGGAATGAGGAGCCTGTTGCCTTATGTGGATGCCCAAGATGAGGCTAATGTGATCGAATGGCTGGAGCAAACAGCAGATCTGGCAAGTCGGGTAAGGCGTAATGATGCATTTTGGCTGGAATTATTACAATCCGGGTTGCGACCCGTTGCAGGATCTTCCCCGGCTGATCGTGTCCTGGATGTGCAGGGGTGGCTGGAACTCTTTCATGAGCCCGGTGAGCACCTTGTCATTTGTGGCATGAACGAGGGCAAGGTTCCGGCGAGTATGAGCAGTAATGCCTGGTTGACGGAAGCCACCAGGAGAATACTGGATTTGTCCAGCCAGGAATCCCAGAGTTCCCGTGATGCCTACTTGTTAACGGCAATGCTCAAGGCCAGGGAAAAAGATGGCAGGGTCGATTTATTGCTCGGGAAGTCTTCCGATGCCGGTGATGCTTTGCTGCCTTCAAGGTTGCTGCTGGCGGCCAGTGGTAAGGAGCTTGCCCGGAGGGTTGAGATTTTGTTCAAAAAGGATCTGGGTACCGTTGAGGCGGCTTTTACTGGTGATGACAAGGATGATTGGAAGAAGCTTGGGGGAGGCTGGCAGATGCCGCCTGCTACGCTTCCACCAAGTATTGGAGTGACCGCATTCACTACTTATCTGGCATGTCCCTCAAGGTATTACCTGAGCAATGTTCTTAGAATGAAAAAGCCCGAACCCGAGCGGGTTGAATGGAGTGCCAGGGATTATGGTAACGTCGTCCACAATCTCCTTGAGCAATTTGGAAGGGATGAGCAAGTCAGGGAATACACCTGTGCCAAGGATATTGAGAGATGGCTTCATGCGGCACTTTTACGATGGGTTGATGAGCGTTTTGGCAGTAAGCCTTCTGCCGCGATCAGGATTCAGAGCGAATCCATGAGGCAACGCCTGTCCTGGTTTGCTGAAGTACAGGCAGGGTTGATTGCAGAGGGGTGGAGAATTGACCAGGTTGAAGAGGATTTTGAAATTGATATTGATGGACTGAAGGTTCGTGGAGTCATTGACCGGATTGATCGTCACAAGGAGACAGGAGCGCTGCGTGTTCTCGATTACAAGACAAGCGCAAAGGCGGCACAGGTCACGAGTGCTCATGCGATAAGGATTTCTGCAAATACGGTTTTCCCTGCGCATCTGGAAAATGTCGCTGAGGTGTGCGCTGACCTGCCGGTAGGACGAGCAAACAAGATTGTTCCTGCGCGCTGGATCAACCTTCAGCTTCCCCTGTATGCCACCGGTTTGGAGAAGAAGTCCAAAGCAGTGGATGAATTGGGATATTTCTCCCTGGGGGCGAGCAGGAGTTCAGTGGAGATCTCGCTATGGCCGGACTTCACTGCTGAGGATCAACAGGCGGCATTGCGTTGTGCCGGATGGGTGGTCGAGCAGATAAAGGCACAACGTTTTTCTCCGCGCTCTGAAAAGGTCAAGTATGAGGCGTTTGAGGATTTGAAGACGGGCAAGGTTATTGATTTGATGGAAATCTGATGAGCATTGAAGAAAATATTCTTGAGCCGTACCTCATGATCAAGGCCTCGGCAGGTTCCGGGAAGACCTATCAGCTTTCCAACCGGATTATCGGCAAGATCGGGGTAAGGGGAGAGGATCCGCAGAGAATGATTGCACTGACTTTCACCAGGAAGGCTGCTGGTGAGTTCGCCGATGACCTGATGGAAAAGTTGCAGAAGGCTGCGATGAGCAAAGAGGAAAGCGAAAACCTTCAGGGACAGGTTAACGGATCCTTTGAGGCTGAAGCGGTACTCGAACAGGTAGTCAAGGCTCTCCCGCGCATGCAGTTGGGAACGATGGACTCATTTTTTGCGCAGATAGTAAGGAGCTTTCAGTATGAACTTGGGTTAAGTGGTGGTGATTTTGACCTCATTGAGGGGCCTCAGCTGGAACTTGCAATGAAGGAACTCATCAGGGAGGTGATTTCGGAGATAATGGAGGAAGGAAAGGAGGATGAGTTCGTCTATGCGTTCCGGCGTGCGACTAAGGGTAAGGAGGATATTCGTGTGGCGTTCAATCTCGAGGACTTCGTAAAGGACTGGCACAGCCTTTGGAAATCAGGTGGGGATGAGGTAAACCGGTTAGCTCGCTTTGGGGGGCGAGATTTCTTTTCTGAGCTTAATCTTCCGGAAGTGGGATTGTGGGAAAAAGATAAGCATCGACTGGTGGATGCCATGCTTGAGGAGATCGAGGTGATGGATGGGCAGTGGACAGATGCCCGCCAGAGGAAGGCTCTTATCGAGATGGGCGGGAAGATGAGGGCCCATACCATTGGTAGTGGCGTGCTAGAGGATAAGGGAATTTTCCACCAGGTCCTTGAATGGGTGAATGGCGATGGGCCTCCGATTTTTCAGCATTACAAGGAATTTGAGTTGAGCTCTGCCCTGGCGGCACTGCTGAAAGAGATAATGCATTTGATTGCCGGTTGTGAGACGTCAGCTGCAATCGAGCGTACTGAGGGGATTGGCCATCTTATCAGGCGGGTGAACGCGGAATATGATCGGAGATTGAAGAGCCGGGCATTGCTTAGCTTTGATGATGTAAAAATCCTGATGGGATCGTGGCAGAAGGACGAAGGCTCAAGGTTACAGCGTGAGATGGTGGATTTCCGTCTCGATGGCAGTTATGATCATTGGTTTCTTGATGAGTTCCAGGATACCAGTCAGGGGCAATGGGACGGATTGAAACCTTTACTGGATGAAGTCGCCAGCGATCCGGAGGGTAGTCGCAGCCTCTTTATTATAGGGGACAAAAAACAGTCCATCTACGGCTGGCGGGGCGGCAAGGTGGCATTGTTTGATCAAGTGCAGAAGAGCTACAGGATGGAATCGCTGCCTATGGACAAATCATACCGTTCATGTCGGCCTGTTCTGGATATCGTGAATGCTGTTTGCTGTAACAGTGCGCTAATTGGTCAGTTGTTTGGGGAAAATGTAAGGTCCAGGTGGGATTGTAATGAGCACACTCCTGCGGATGCGAATAAGAAAGGCGAAGCTCGGGTAGAGGTTGTTGAGAACAAGGATGAAATGTATGTCGCCCTTACGCAGCGCCTTCAGGACCTGGAGATCGGCAAAAAGCAGTTGAGTTGTGGCATACTGCTGAGAACCCGTAATGAAGTGCGAGCAGTTGCTGACCACCTCCGACTGCATAAATTTGACGTGATTGAGGACGGGCGTCGCAAGCCAATGGAAGATAACCCGATCGGGGTTGTGCTATTTGGGCTTATCAGTTGGTTGGCAGATCCTGCAGATCTTTATTCACGCAATCTCGTGGAAATATCACCATTGGAAGGGGTCTTGACGGAGCACTTTAAAGATGGCGATAAAGATGGCAAATGGCTTGGGAGGTGGGAGTCATTGCTGGACGAAGCGCATTCGGGAGGCTTTTCGTCGATGACCCGAAACTTACTGGCCTCGCTATGGAGGCAATTACCGCAGTTCGGGAAGCGTAGGGCGGAAGATATCCTGGCGGCTCTTGAGAATTATGATTTATCAGGAATGGGAACTTCACGTGGCGCAAGGGATTGGTTGGCGGCCCTGGAGATCGTGCAACCGCCGACTGATGCTTCTGTGCAGGTGATGACCATTCACGGTTCAAAGGGTCTGGGCTTTGACGTTGTGATGCTGCCGATGATGAGCGACAAGCAAATACCGAGCAGCAATGACTATAATATCGCCCACGGGCAGGAAGGCTGGATTTTGCAACCGCCCGCCTCCTGGGTGCGATCCATGATGTGTGGGTTAGGAGACTTGGAGGAAGAGTGGAAGGAAGAGCAGCGTTACGAGGCGTTGTGCCTGCTTTATGTTGCAATGACACGTGCCAAGTTGGCATTGAATATATTCCTTCTTGAGGAACCTAAAAGCAGAACGCGCAACCCGGAAATCGCAGGTGACTGGGCTTCATCATCAAATCTCCTTCGGCGGAGTGTATTGGATGGCAGGTTTGCCGGGGACGACTCGAGTTGGCAGGAAAGCATTAAGCCCAGGAGGTTGAAAACAGGTCACAATGTGGGGTTGGGAGAAGCGGAACCTCTTCGTGAAAGGTTCTCTCCATCCGGAACCAAGGCCGGTGGTTCCGCGATG
>JAAESJ010000339.1 GCA_024229495.1 Verrucomicrobiaceae bacterium
GGGTTCGGTTGTGTGGATGG
The DNA here is from genome assembly GCA_024229495.1 of Verrucomicrobiaceae bacterium. Classification (GTDB taxonomy): domain Bacteria; phylum Verrucomicrobiota; class Verrucomicrobiia; order Verrucomicrobiales; family DEV007; genus CACIUL01. The sequence goes on from JAAESJ010000339.1 coordinate 21, forward strand.
CCCGCACCGAGTCGATGTCACCGCAGTCCATCACCCAGCAGGCACCGTCGGACAGGCAGGCGTCCCAGGCCAGGCCGTGCTGACCACCTGGGACACCGGTAGTCCAGGTTGTCCGGTAGCGGGGGCGCCAGTCGTCGACAAGTAGGCGGTCGTCGTCGACTACGAGGCGCCAGAGGTGCTCGGTGCCCGGGACGTACACGTGCTCGGCGCCGTCGTCGCCCAGATCACCGGCGATTCGACCCATGGATCCCTCGGGCAGGACGAGCGGTTCGCCCACCAGTTCGAGTGTCCCAGGGGCCAGTCGGGTGATCGTGGTGCCGCCCTGGCCCTCGAGGCGGAGGTCCTTGGTGATGAGCGTGCCGTCGGCCAAGGCCAGTAGGCCGTTGTGGCTGCGGTCGACAGGAAGCTGGCGCTCGGCCAGTACCGACAGGTCGTCGGGGTCGAGGCGGTGGAGGAACGAGCCGTTGACTGAGAGGATCGAGCCGTCGGCGTGGGCCAGGATCGCCCCGCACCACACGTGCTCGCCGCACGGCAGCTCGGGTGAGGTGGCTAGTGGTGCGAGCGTGTCGGGGTCTATGCGTTGCACCCAACCAAACGGAGGAGGCCCTGTGAAGGCGGCCATTGTCCCGCCGACGTACCAC
>JAAESJ010000340.1 GCA_024229495.1 Verrucomicrobiaceae bacterium
CTTGCCGTGGTCCACGTGACCTAGCACAGCGACGATGGGTTGCCTGCGTTCTGACATACCATCCACCTCATGCTCCTTCCCCTGCTGAATTGATTGCTCACTCGTATATGTGCGACTCTTCGTCGCGGGTCCAGTCGACCATTCCCTCTGGGAACCACAGTCCCAGCTCGAAGGATGCCGTGTCCTCGCCGTCGGATCCGTGGATCACGTTGTGCCCGATGTCCATGGCGAAGTCGCCCCTGATTGTGCCTGGTGCGGCTGTTCGGCCGTCGGTCGGCCCGATGAGGTTGCGAGCGACGCTGATCGCGTCCACCCCTGTCCATGCCATTGCGACAACGGGCCCGGAGGTGATGAACTCGATGAGCCCGCCGTAGAACGGTCGCTCCTTGTGGACCTCGTAGTGGGCCTCGGCCAGCTCCATCGGGGGAGTCAGCTGCCTGAGTCCTACGAGGCGTAGCCCCTTGGTCTCGAACCTGCCGATTATGTCGGCCACTAGGCCCCTCTGCACGCCATCA
>JAAESJ010000341.1 GCA_024229495.1 Verrucomicrobiaceae bacterium
AGGTGCGTGCACCGCGTTATAGGCGAGATAGAGGAAGAAGGGATTTGTTTTTTCCCGCTCGATGAAATCCACTGCCTCTTCTGTCAGGCGCGTGGTCATGTAGCCATTGTAATCATTGTCTGTTAGTCGCGTTTTATTGCGGTAGACCGGTGCGTAATCGCTACTATTAACTCCCTGCAGCTTAAAATAGTCGTGACCGCCTCTGCCCATAAACTTGTAGCACTCATCAAATCCCCGGTTCATGGCATGCCATTTTAGTGCCGGATAGTCATCATCAAGCCCGAGGTGCCACTTGCCGATAGCCGTGCTGCGATATCTTTCAGGAAGGAAGGAAGGGAAGATCGGCAACCCGGGGTCAAAGCCCCGTCCGCCATCACCGGCGGTATACACCCCCACTCGTTGCTGGTAGTTTCCCAGCATCAGGCCGGCACGGGTTGGTGAACAGACGTGTCCGCTGGTGTAAGCTTGCGTGAAAAACACCCCTTCCCTTGCCAGCTTATCCATGTGGGGAGTTAGTACTTCCTGAGGGTGATCGGGATTGAAACTGATATCCCCATAGCCCTGGTCATCGGTCAGGATGACGACAATATTGGGCGGTTCTTCTCCCCGGACGACCGGGTTGATTATCATCAGACCGAGGATTAAAAGCTTATGCTTGAGTTTCATGATTCGAATGTTCTGAAAAGTGTGAAGGTGCCGGGATACGCCACAATTTCTGGCGGGATTTTCCGTTTCCCTATTGAAGATTGAAGTTAGTGCGGATCCAGTCAAAGACCAGATTATGGTGCTGTGGGCCAAGGCTGTGGTTTGCCTGAGGGTAGACCTGGTATTGTTTTGAACCCGTAACCCGGTTGTAGACTGCAAAGTTTGTCGGCGGCGGACAGATGGAATCCTGCAGCCCTACTCCCATGAATACCGGGCAATGTATCCAGGAGGCCATGTTCATGGTGTCAAAGTAACTTAAGGTTTGCAGCACGGTGTCCCATGTGCGGTGATCCTTGGCGGCAATCCATCCGTTCATCTCCGGCCAGCTGGTGGTCCTGAAGTATTTTTCCCAGTTGGTGAGGAAAGGAATTGCCGGGGCGCAAAGGCTTACTCGCTTGTCCATTGCGGCGGTGGCAAGGCTGAACCCGCCTCCTTGGCTACCTCCGATCACCGCTATTTTTTCCGGATCAACTTCCTTTCTTGAGAGCAGGAAGTCCATTGCCCTGATACAGTCCATGTATGCTCCGCGGTAGTAGTAGATGTCCTTATTATCGAGCCCTCTGATCCAGTAATCCTGAGGCTCTCCGGCAATGTCCTCCTGGCTGTTACCGTGTCCGCGAACATTGAAGGAGAACACAGCCATGTCATTAAAGCGGGCAATCGGCTTCATGTTCTGGCCGTAACCAGGGAGCCTTAAGACTGCCGGGTGAGGACCCGGTGATTTAGGCGATTCATACCAGCCACTCACGCGCACTGAACCAAGGCTGAGCATTGTCACCTCATAGACATCCAGTCTCTCCTTGCTGAGCTTGGCCTGATGCTTGAGCTTGAAGGAGGGAGGGACCCTATCAAGTTCACGTCGAGTGTTGTCCCAGAATTTTTTGAAGTCTCCACGGCTGGTAAGCTCAGGAAGAATTTTTTCCGGTGCATAACCTACCTGCATGGATTGGGTCGAGGTTCCCTTGTTCGTCGTGCAGGAGATTTTAACCCGGTAGAAGCCGGGATCCTTTGCCCTGTGTTTCAGGCTTCGGGTTATGGTTTCCCCTGTGCCCAGCGTCTGGGTTTCCTTCCCGGATGTGACCGGTTCATTTTCATCTGTGGTTATTTCCCAGGAAATGTTGGCATTCAGTTTTTCGGATGAACGGTTGAACAGTGAAAGGTTGAGGCAGAGCGTCTCATGCTCAGGGAAGATGCCATCCTTGAATTCTCCTGTATTGATCTTGAGCTCAGGAAGATTTGCCTCAAGGCCAATAACTGATGCCAGAAAGATGGGAATGAGGATCAGGTGACGCATGGGAATGATCCCATTCGTTTACCAAAGGGGATCTGTAATACGGGAGATGTTTGATGTTACTGCTTCTCCGCTATTCCAGAGGCGCCGCGCTCAGTTGCCGAACCCTGTAGAACAGGGTTCGTGCTGCACGGTCAGGTGAAGTATGGCTATAAGTGGTCGTTTCCGCCTCGCCGACCAATCCGTCTGTCAGTTCCTGCCATTCACTCATGTCGGTGCTGATGTCGATTGCGTATTCGCTGCCCGCTGACGAGTTAAAGGAGAAATTCATCTGCCCGTTGACATTTCGGGTGACCTTGGTGATGCGCAGGGGTGCGGAGGGGGTTGGGGGGGTGCTCTCGCCGATTTCGAAGGAGTACCAGAGCACTCCACCTATCGTTAACTCGCCGGTTACCGAGTTTTCGGCAGGGGTGGGCTCGACAACACCGACAGGGGTCGGGCCATAATTGAGAGTAAGTGTTCCACCTTCATCGCCACCCACGAAGGTTAATGGTCCCCATATGGTGTCATATGATCCCACAGCCACATAGTAGGTGCCGGCAGACAATCCTGTAAAGTTGATCTGGCTTTGATATATATCAGCGAATCCATCTCCATCGAGGTCGAAATTAGCATCGTCATTTTCATCGTATAAGATTCCAAATTCAGTCCATACGGCGATTTCCGTATCGATTGTATTTCCAATGGTGTCGATAGTGAAAGGAGCGTTTGCTTCTGCAATTGTGCCTAATTCTGTAACATCATCAGGAAAAGCCCCGGCGGTAGCAATCAGGTTGTATGAGAAGGTTGCATCACCACCATAGCTCTCGACAGAGATGTAATAGGTTCCAGGAGGGAGTGTGCCAATGACTACGCTTTCAGGTGGATCATTATCAAGAAACAACAAGTTCAATGCGTCAGTCGTGAGCAGCCCATCCTCATTTATCTCGGTTTCTAGGCTGTTGAGTAAGAAAACGTCCGGGTCGCCGTTGAGAGCCACACTGGTTATGTCAATTCTCATTGCCTCATTGACCGTAAACTGAAAGACGATTTCATTTTCCCAGATAAAAGAGGTTGCTACTCCTGTGAGGGTATAAGTATCACAATTATTAGCCCCAGTCGCCGTGTCACCGCTGATGGTAGTGCTGCTACCCGCAGCCAAGACACCAAGATCCTCACTAACAACCAGGTCGGCGTTGGCACTTGGCATGGGGGAAAGGAGTGAGGCAATGATGGCAGTTATGGAGAAAAGGGAATTGGAGGAGCACATGTTTTTGCGGGTTGTTTTTTTATGGATTAACGAAGTCGGTGATGATCGCGTTAGTCAAGTTTTCTGAGTATCTTTCTTCTTGATATTGCGCGACTTATGCACGCATCAAGTTCGTTTTTTCATAAGAATACTTGCTTCGCCTGTTGTGGCATTACTCGGCGGAAAGCTGAAGTGATAAGGGATTTTAGGTGCTTGCCAATCAGGGTTCACGAATCCTGTAGAAGAGGTTTCGTGCCGCCAGGTCCGGTGTCGAGTGGGTATAATCCGTGTTAGTGCCACCACTAATGACGCTATCATCAAGTTCCAGCCAGGTAATCAGGTCTTCGGAGATATCCACTGCATAGAATTTTCCGGGCAGGGAATGGAAGGTAATGTTGATGCTGCCGTTGTTGCCCCGTGAGATTTCACTGATAGCAAGTGGCTGAGTGCCGGGTGGCGTTGCACCACCTGCCTCGAAGGAGAAGAGACGGACTTCCTTGGCGTTCAAGGTGCCGCTGAGTGAGCCACCCGGGTAATTGAGCTGGTAGCTTCCTGATTCATCATCGTCTGTGGCGGTGACAATGAAATCCGGGTGATAGACCGTATCATAGGCACCGAGCCCAATGTAGTATGTGCCTTCCTCAAGTTCTGTGAAGTCGATCCTGCTCTGGCGGGTGTCTCCGTCAATGTCGTCGTTTGAGGCGATAAGGTTGCCATTCTGATCCCAGATTCCCAGTTCTGAATCGAATATTGAACCCAGGGTATCGATTGAAAACGGTGTGGCGAGTGCCACTATCCTTCCCAGTGGGGTGGCACTCGGGATATCGAGCTGATCGGGGGCTGAGAGGGTAAGGTTAATAGAGAAATCAGCAGCGATTTCATCATAACTGTCAGCGCTGATATAATAGGTTCCCGGTTCCAGGAGGCCGAATGATTCTGTCTCGGGTGGGAAATCAAGCCAGATTTCCCCAAGGGTTCCCGTGGCAAATCTTAATCCCGCATCGGTGGTCGCAGTGGTTAGGCGATCGAGGAGGAAAAAGTCATGATCGCCAGTCAATGTTACACTTGTTAGTTCGAGCAGCAGACGGGTTTCTATGGTGAACTTAAGGACAATTTCGTTACCGTAGACATGACTGCCAAAACTGGAGTAGAGGTCCGAATTATTGGCTCCCAGATTGGTGTTGTGACTGATGTTGACGGTTCCCGCGGACAGGGCTCCAAGGTCCTGGTTAACCACAAGGTCGGCTTGCAGGATCGGTGACCAGCACATGATTGCGGCTGCAATTGCCGATAATAAATGATAGGGGCGAGAAGCTTTCATGTGATCAGGAAGCGAGGATACCGCTGTATGCGGTTGCAATAGATCATTGTAGTGAGAAAGAGAAACGGTAAAAGGTGGTTGCTGCCGACTGGGCCGGTTGATTCGTCCTGAACATCAAGGTGCGGGAATCCGCATCCTTGATTTCACTGCCAAGGAATTCATAGGAGCTTCCAGGGTTCCCGGTTGTCCAGTTGCTGAGGTCATTGGAGGAATCCAGCGAGATAGCAATTGAATCCAGGCTGGATGATATTTGCAGTGTAAAAGTCTGGTATGCACCGGGAGTGTTTGCGTCCTCAGGATCATATTCAACGGACAGGGTGACGGGTTCGGCATTGGCCAGTTTGGGATCCGTTGCAAAGATGTATTCAAGAAGGTTGTTCAGGCCGTCCCCGTCGGGATCCGCGTCATTTCCGGAGATGAGCGGGGAAGCCAATTCTTCAACGGAGAACTGGTCGCCGCGCCACGAGTTAATGGGAACCGTGTCTTGCGTTCCCGGGGTTCCACCGGTTGCCCTGCTTGCCCTCCAGTTGATTCCATCATCGGGATCACTGCTGCCGAAGTTTGCTGAGAAGACCAGCGAGTAGCCATCGCCGTCGGGTTCCTCGGGCCAGGGTGCACCATCTCGGTAGCGGAGGTTGAAAATGGGTTCTCCCCCGGCATCCAGCAGCGTGAGGCGCTCACCGCCGTTATCCAGGCTGGTTTCGTTGGCAAAAGATCCCGCAACAGGCAACCCGGTTCCGTAACGAGACTCGAAGGCGACCTGATGGCTGACAACCAGCAGGCGCTGTCCGGGAAGGAGTTGGCTGATACTGCCGTTATCGAAGTCAAAATCAATACCGGCAGAGAATGCAAGTCCTGCCAGTTCAATGGGATCCGTTGAGGTGTTGACCATCTCGATGAACTCGAAGAAGCCGCGTGAGGTAAAGCCGTTGGCAATTTCCGCTGCATCCGGTGTTGCGGGCCTGTAATGGATTTCTGACACTGCAAGATTTGAGGCGTCGGCGGGAACGCCAACAATAAACGAGGCACTGGTAAGGGCTGACCATGTTTCTCCGGATTGGGCACGGGCCTTGATGGTTCCGGTTTGGGTTAAGGGAAAGGCTCCTGTGTAGAGTATCACCCGGGGTGATCCGTTGCCGTTGTCCGGAATGCTTGCATTCAGGACGGGTTCAATGAGGAAGTCATCACCGGAGATACTGTCGTTTAAGCCGTGGATGGCGAGGATGTTGACCCCGGGTTGCAGGGTGTCGATGTGCTCGGAGATATCAAATTCACGGAACTCAACCGCCTCGGTGTCGGATTGGTTGCCTATTGCATTAGAGGCCCAGGAGGAACCGAAGAGAGCATGGTCGTATGCAACCCTTGTGCCGTTGATGTAGGCGAGGAACCCGTCATCATAGCGGATCTTCAGGCTCAGTGCAGTGATTTGGTCGGCTTGTTCCTGTGATTCGATGGTGAATGGCACCCGAATGTAGGCACTGGCGTTATTGTCCTGCATGCTTGAGATATCAGTTTCGATATAAGCATCAAAATCCAGGCCGGTGTCGAAGCCCACGGCGGTAGTCCCGCTTGTCCACTGTGCGATGTTGCCGGGATCCGCAATGTTCCTCCAGGAGTTGCCCAGTGTATCGCTGGTGGGAATCCATACCTTGCAGGGAGCTCCCTCACCGACCAGTTCAAGGATCGTTGCTGCCGGAATGTCTTCGGAAAGAGGGTCAGAGCCGTCAGTCGTATAGTAGACATTACCTTCCGGGGCATTGACCGATAGGTTGAAGCCGAAGGGGACGGGACCGCCGTGTTGGCTGAAGAGGGGAGCATCTATGGAGGGATAAAGGTTGATTGCCCTGAAGCGTTCGATCATGAAGTCATTTCGCGTTGTCAGGTAAGTATCCTGAAGCCACTCAATCTCAGGATCCCAGTCATCGTTGCGGGTCATTGCCTTGTTGAGCGGATCGCCTTCGTTGACATCTCCCCAGCGTGCTGATTCTACAATCATCGCATCGCGAATTTTGGCAGTCATCGACTCAAAGCGTTCCGTGTTTTTTGTGACAGTCATTTCCCCGTCATTAAAGAGGTGCATGTGAAGACGGTCACCGAATCGTCTCTGGAATTGCGGATACTCGCGAAGTTTTGAGTAGGGGAATGCAGGAGATCCGCCGCTTCCCACCCTTGTAGTATCAAATTTTTCAATTTGCTGTGGTGGCAGTTGATTTTGAAAAATCACCAGGGGAAACGCATTAAGTAAAAGATTGTTTCCCATGGACATCTCGGCATCCCATGCAAAGAAATGGAACTTGCCAGCGCCATTGCGGGATTTGCGGCCACAATACCAGTTCTTGTTATCAAAATACCCGACAGATTCCTCCTGTGCGGGATTGTTGGGGTTGGTCATGTAGATGGGCGCATCCCAGTCGTAGTCGCCTGCCCAGATGCGGGTGATCATTGCATCGATGTAGCCATCGATATCAAGATACTCCTGAATGTCCAGGTAGTCCTGTTCAGTGGAGATGCCGGACTGCGAGAGGGATTGCAGTGTTTCGTAGGCTGAAGCTGTGCCGTCGACCTGGGTATAGTCCTCGCCAAAGAAAGTCGGGTGGTGATAAACATCCCAGTCTTCTTCCTCGCCTCCGAGGTGAGCAGCAAAGAACTTGGCGTTCGGACGTTCGTGTAGATCGTATACCCCCCAGAAAAGCCCGTTGATATAAACGTGCACATACTTGCCGCGAGGCGAAAGCAATCCCATGTCGGTTTCTGTCTTTCGTATAAACTGGTCACGGAGATATGAGGCATGCGGGGCAAGTTCATGTGAGGCATTACCGAAAGGCACCGCCCATCCGTCGTGGCCGCCCGGCCTGAGGATCAGTTGATCGAAGAAGTCGACAGGAGAGTCCCCGAAGAGGGGAAAGCGCAGCTTTCCCTTGCCGTAGCTTTTGCGGAAATAGAAACGAAAGGGTTTTTTGGGATGTGAGCGGGCATTTCCGCCGTGCAGTCTCATCCCTGCGTTTTGCTGAAATTCATCATTGCTGTTGGGGTCAAAATATTCGAGTGAGATCGGGATTTCAGTGGAACCCTCCCTGCCATTCGCGTAGATGCCGTTGCTTGCAAACAGGTTGTCCCGCTCAGTGGATATCGCGATTACAGGGAGCGTTGTGGTCAGTGAGTCCTCAACCTGGTCTGAGTAGTCCGGGTCATTGATGATGACCGGGTCCATCCCGTAGTCTGCGCTCACGCTGGCTCCGCCGTCAGTGCCCCATGTTTGCGGGTAATCGGGAGGTGTTGTTGGCTGATTGCGGACATCGGCCGCATAAATATAGGTGTGGGTGTCGACGTTGGTTGGCTGGAAGCCTTCCTTGAAGGCTGCTGCCCTCAGCGTTGTGGTTGTGGTTATCTGGATGGGGCCATTATAGATGTTCCCGTTGATCGAGGTCGGGGTTGAGCCATCCGTTGTATAGCGGATGATAGCCCCGTCTGTGGCGCTGGTGATTGCAACCTGAATGGGTTCAGAGTAGAAGCCGCGATCAATACTGAAGCTGGTGTCCTTGACAAAGCCATCCACCGAGAAGCCGTTCACGCTTCCCGGAGTTGGCGTGGTGTAGTAACCTTCAACGAGAGCACCATTCTGGTCGACCATCTCGACATCCAGCTCGGGAAGCATAAGCAGATCGGAGCTGTCGAGTGCCCTGTTGAGCATGTGAATTGCCAGGACGTTGTTTTCCTCATTAAGATCATTAATGAAATTGGTGAGGTCAAAATCCTGGAAAATAATGGCGGCGCTGTCACTGTGGGAATTTGTGGATAGCGAGTTAAAGGCAGGGGTTAGCGGAGCATTCGCTGCAGCCACTTGGGTGCCGTTTAGGTAGGCAATGAACCCGTCATCGTATTTCATGCGCAGGTTCAGCGATGTAACGGTATTTGCCCCGGATAATGAAAATGGAATGCGCACATAGCAGGTGCCGTTGATATTGAAGGTGCTTGCGTCAACATTTCCGTTTGTGCCTAATAAATCCGTATAGGTGATGCCGCCTGTTCCTCTCTCGTAGCCGATTCCTGTGTTGGCTTCTGTCCAAGTGCTGTCATCAAAGCTGTCCTCCTGCCAGTTGGCGATCGTGCTGGCGGGTACAGTCCATCGGCAGGGGGCATTTGCCGAGATGACGGTGGAAGTTGCCGGGGGAAGGGCCGTGCCAAAACCGTAGGAGATGCCCTCGAATTGTTCGGGATATGTATCAAACACGCTTAGGAGCGTATTTCCGTCAGGTGCAACGAGGGCAAGGTATTCACCATCCTTTTCCAGGGAAAAATTGGTATGCAGCTCAGAACCCGCAACACTGCGGTCCTTGCCGGAGGCGAATACAACAATCCGTGTTCCGGAAGCCATCGTCGTGGCGGG
>JAAESJ010000342.1 GCA_024229495.1 Verrucomicrobiaceae bacterium
GACGCCGCAGGAAAATTCTTCCGGTCGGTCGCCGCCCAGGGACCACGCAAAGGAAACGGCACCAGGCAGGGTCACTATATCCTCACTGCTTCCGGAAAACTGCTTGGCTATAATAACAATCGCTCACTGGAGCGTAGAAAATCCTTTATCAAGTCATCCCTGGAAAAATGGCATGCCCTGCCTGAATCCGAACGGAAACCTTCCACAGGTAAGGTTGCGCCGCTGGTTGCTGGAAACCTTGACAAAAAATACCATGCCAACCCACCAACGGATGGAATTATACTCGTTGCCTCCGCCCGCATACTGAAAACTGGCACTAACGGTCAGCTTGAAACCTGCTCCGCTGATGACATTGAGCACGGTTGGGGATACATGGCCGCCATGGATCGCATGTGGATCCGCAAAGAAGAATGGCAATCGATCATCAAGGCAGCTGGAAGCACAGGAGAAGTTCCCAAACGCCTTGCCTATCGTCTTCTGCGCTATCACCTGATGGATTTCACTCGTGGAGAACCGGCTGTCTGGAAACGTGAGGAAGTCCGCCGCTTCACCCTGAAAATCATACCTTCAAAAAAATCCGGGCACTACACCTTGGAGGGGAGCGCCCTCATAACGACAGCACCTGATCCCGCCAAGGCCAAGCGTGGATTCGAAATCAACCTCCTCGGCAAGATCGAGACCAGTCCGTCGGGCAAGCCTGTGCGATTCGACTTGGTCGCCCTTGGCCAACACTGGGGCGATGGACCATATACCAAAGGCTCACGACCTGGCCGCACGCCACTTGGCATCGCCTTTCGTATCGGCAACCCTGAAAACCCCATTGACCTGATTCGTCCGCAGGGAAGTCACTGGCTGCAAGGTTACTGGGAAGCTGAAAAACACTGAAAATTCCAGGAGAAATTGCTTCCACCGGAAACAGCCAAGCATATCCTCATCACATGCCCATTAAGTTCCTTCACACCCGCATCCGTGTCAGCGACATCGACAAGTCGATTCAATTCTACGAGCACCTCGGCTTCAAGCTCACAAAAAGAAACGATAAGTCACCTGCCGGAAACCGCCTGGCCTTCCTCGAGATTGAAGCCAGTGAGCATTTCCTCGAGCTTTGCTACTCACCGGATTTCAAGGTGGAGTTCCCCGAGGACTTGATGCATACCTGTGTCGGGGTTGAGGATATTGTCGAATACTGCGGAAAAGTGGAGCAATGCGGAATTGAAATATGGCCTGAAGGTTGGCGGGAGAAATTCTCAGGAGAGGAAATGAAGATGGCGTTCGTTACCGACCCGGACGGTTACGAGGTGGAGATACTCGAGAAACAGTGACCGGTGCTCGATAGCGCATGTATCTGCTCGCTCCGCTCCTCAGTGCGCTCATCTACCCTTTCGCCAGCCTTTTCCTGAAGCGGGCAATCGGGGAGGGAGCGGGCCTGTTGCGCACAGCGTTCCTCTCCAATATCGTATTGTTCGCGATTTTCCTCCCCGCACTCCTCTTCACCCGGGATGCGCCACAGTGGGCACACCTCGGATGGCCATTGCTTGCCGGGCTTTGTTTCTTCGGTGGCCAGGTTTTCACTTTCCTTGCCATTCGGTCCGGCGATGTCTCCATACAGGCCCCGCTAATGGGCATTAAGGTGATATTTGTTGCCCTCTTCTCCTTCTTCCTGAAACCCGATGAGGTGCCACCACTGCTGTGGGTCGGATCAGCACTTACCGCAATGGCTATATTTCTTCTGGGGGGAGCTAGCCTGAAATCACTGCTGGAAAACAGCCGCACCGTGATCTGGTCACTGATTGCCTGTGCCTGTTTTGGTGGCAGTGACAGCCTGGCTGGATACCGCAGTGCGGATTTTGGTCGCATCCCATTTCTCATCATCATGGTATCAGTAGTGGCAATCGGCTCACTGGCTTTGGTTCCATTTTTCTCAGCACCGCTGAGGGGCACCCCGCGCCCTGCCCGCAACCTTGCCATGCTTGGCGGGATGGCAATCGGGCTACAGGGGATCATTCTCAACCTGTCCCTGGTTTTTATTGGCCAGGCCACGGCCATGAATATTGTCTACTCAACTCGGGCATTGTGGGGAGTGCTACTGATATGGCTCATTGGTCACAAGCTGGGTAACCACGAAGCCGCTGAGCGCGGCCATGCAGTCATGACAAAGCGACTTGCAGGAGCATGCCTTTTAAGCGCAGCCGTCATGATGATTTTCCTGTAAGTAAGGGGAATCGCTGGCCGGCTGCCATGCCTGTTACAAATAAAAAGGGATTTTGTAATCACTTTCAGGACGTTACTCATGTAAAATGGAAGCGTAATGAATTCACATCAAGTCATCAAGAACGCCTGCGATCAGCACGGAGCAAAGCAGATTGCCGCACATCTTGGCGTTTCCCTCTCCCTGGTATACAAGTGGGCACAACCAACCACCGAAACGGGAGGCGGGAGCCCTAATCCGCTTGACCGTGTCATTGAGCTCATCAACAGCACTCAGGATCTCAGAATCATTGAATGGATCTGCGAGCAGTCTGGGGGTTACTTTGTTCGTAACCCGGAAAACATGAGGGAGGATGATTACGAGGTAATGCCCGCCACCTCGCAGATTGTCGAGCAGTTTGCCGCCTTACTGGCCGAGTTGAGTAAAGCGGCACAGGATGACTCCATCACCATCAGCGAATCCCAGCGCATTCGCCAAGTCTGGGATGCACTCAAGTCATTCACTGAGGGCTTTGTGAACTGCTGCGAGGAGGGCGACTTCAGGAAAATGCCAAACCATTGACACCTGCCGGGAAATACTCTCCCGGAAAAATTCCGTATTTACCGGGCAGGAACTGCTCTTGAATCCGCCCGGGAAATCCCCCTGATACGGATATCCTCTCCGCTAAATCCGCCAAGTAAATACCATCCTGTAAGGATTACCGACTTGGCAGTAGCACTCACGGGGTTAAGATGATCGCTCAATGAACCTGCGGCTCAAGGACAAAAATGCAATCATCACCGGTGGAGGATCGGGAATTGGTGCAGCCATCTGCAAGCGTTTTGCAAGTGAGGGTGCCAACCTCACCATACTGGACCGGGATGTGAATTCAGGACAAGAGATTGCTGATTCGATCGGAGGAAGATTCATCCGTTGCGATGTCGCTGATGAACAATCCGTGGCGGGGGCCTTCAGCCAACTGGACGATCTATCCCCGGACATTCTCGTCAACAACGCCGGCATTGCCCATGTCGGCGACCTCGCCACGACATGCCCGGAAGACTTCGACCGTGTGATGCGGGTAAACGTGCGCGGACCTTACCTCTGCAGTCGTGCTGCCTTACCCTCAATGCTAGAGAAAGGCAACGGCTGTATCCTCAACCTCGCCTCGGTGGCAGCCCAAGTCGGGATTGCCGACCGCTTCGCCTACTCCACCAGCAAGGGGGCCGTCTACACCATGACACTCTCCATCGCACGTGACTACGTAAAGCGTGGCATCCGCGCTAATTGCCTGTGCCCTGCCCGTGTGCATACCCCCTTTGTTGACAACTACCTCAGGGAGAATTATCCCGGGGAGGAAGCTGCCATGTTCTCTAAACTGGAAGCCACCCAACCAATCGGGCGGATGGCAAAACCGGATGAAATCGCAGCGCTCGCCACATACATCTGCTCTGAGGAGGCAGCCTTTGTCACCGGTGCCGCCTTCGATATTGACGGCGGGTTCACCCTCCTTAAATAAAACGCCAATCCTATAGAAAAAATGAAACTCATCCGTTTTGGAGAATCAGGAAAAGAGAAACCGGGACTGCTGCTTGATGACGGCAGACGAATTGAAGCCACAGGGGCAACCGTGGACTATGATGAGAATTTCTTTGATTCCGGGGGGCTCGAAAAACTGAGGCAATGGTCTGCCGAGAACTCAGGAAAAGCCCCGGAAATCGACCCCGAAACACGCCTGGGTTCACCGGTCGCCCGCCCAAGCAAATTACTCTGCATTGGCCTCAACTTCAGCGATCATGCCGCCGAGACAAACACCCCCCTGCCCGAAGAACCCGTCCTCTTCAGTAAGGCAACCTCCGCCCTCAGCGGTCCTTTTGATAAGATCATCATCCCGCGAGGCAGTGAACAGACTGACTGGGAAGTCGAGATCGCCGTCGTTATCGGCAAACGCGCCAGCTATATCACCGAGGAAGAGGCACCCGCCCATATCGCGGGGTATGTGTTGCACAATGATGTCAGTGAGCGCTCATTCCAGAAGGATCGTGGAGGGCAATGGGTAAAGGGGAAGAGTGCCGACAGCTTTGCTCCCCTCGGACCCTTCATGGCAACTGCCGACGAGATCGCTGACGTCAACAACCTGCCGATGTGGCTCACCCTCAATGGTGAGAAAATGCAGGACGGCAACACTTCAAACCTCATTTTCAACATACCTCATATTGTCAGCTATCTGAGCCAGTTCATGTCATTACTGCCCGGCGACATCATTTCAACGGGCACGCCGGCAGGTGTTGGCATGGGGATGAACCCGCCACGCTATCTCCGCCCCGGCGACGTTGTCGAACTGGGCATTGAGGGACTTGGAAGTTCCAGGCAGGATGTTGTCGCCTATGGTTCCTGAGTCTGCCCTCATTATAATAAACCCCTTAACTTCCTTCCCTACATGGATCTACAACTGCAAAACAAGGTCGTGCTTGTCAGTGGAGGGGCCAAGGGCATCGGTGCGGCCATCGTGCGCTGCTTCGCTGCCGAAGGAGCTATCCCGGTCATTCTGGGTCGCAACCCGGATGAGGCACAAGAGCTCATCGGGGAGATCCAGTGCGGGCACGCCTTTCACGTCGAGCTCACCGATCTCGGGCAAATCCGGTCTGTTGTTGACCAGGTCCATGACCAGGTAGGTGAGGTGGACATCCTCATCAACAACGCAGGAGTCAATGACGGTGCTGCTCTCGAGAAGAGCCCGGAGAATTTTATTGCCTCACTGGAAAAAAACCTCATTCACCCCTTTGCCCTTGCCCACCATCTGCTCAGCGACCTCAAGAGCACCCAGGGTAACATTGTGAATATCGGCTCCAAGGTGGCCGACACGGGTCAGGGAGGCACCTCGGGATACGCCGCCTCCAAGGGGGGAATGAATGCATTAACCCGGGAGTGGGCCATTGATCTGGCCAGGTTCGGTATCCGCGTCAATTGCGTTGTCCCTGCCGAGGTAATGACTCCGCTCTATGCAAAATGGCTGGCAAAATCACCCGATCCGGCAAGAGCCGAGGCCGGTATCAAGTCTACGATACCGCTTGGCAACCGCTTCACTGAAGCATCTGAAATCGCCGACTTGGTGGTATTTCTCGCTTCTGGCCGTTCATCCCACACCACCGGCCAGGTGATGTATCCTGACGGCGGTTATACCCATCTCGACCGGGCATATACCAATACCCCGCAATGATCGAGAAAACCGATACCCTGGTCATTGGCGGAGGGATCGTTGGCCTTGCCACCGCCTACCACCTGATCCACAGCCGGAAAAAACGCACAGTAACCGTGCTGGAAAAGGAACAGCAACTCGCTGCCCACCAGACCGGGAACAACTCCGGGGTCCTGCACTCGGGTATCTACTACAAGCCGGGTTCGCTCAAAGCAGTCAACTGTCGCCAAGGGAAACGTGCCATGGAAAAATTCTGCGCACAGGAGGGCATCAACTATGAGGTTTGCGGTAAAGTCATTGTCGCCCTTGATGAAAATGAGCTTCCTGCATTGCACCGCATCCTGGAACGGGGCAAGGCCAACGGGGTGAAATGTCGCCTGATAGGAAGACACGAACTTTCTGATCTTGAACCGCATGCCGCTGGAATAGCCGCCATCCATGTCCCCGAGGCGGGGATTGTCGACTATCGCCAGGTATGCCAGATACTGGGTGAAAAAATCAGTGCCGCCGGCGGACAAATCATGACCGGAGAAGAAGTGAAATTCATCACACCTACCAGAGGCTCGGTATCGGTCCAGACCTCAAGCGGTAAAGATTTTTCAGCAACGCATGTCGTCAACTGTGCCGGGCTCTACTCCGACCGCATCGCTGACCTTGGAGGTGATCGTCCACCACTGAAGATTGTACCATTCCGGGGAGAATACTACGAGCTGAGTAAATCGGCGCACAAGCTTGTCAATAATCTGATCTACCCGGTGCCTGACCCAAGCTTCCCTTTTCTGGGGGTACATTTCACCCGCATGATCGGTGGCGGTGTCGAGTGCGGCCCCAATGCCGTGCTTGCCTTTGCCCGCGAGGGATACGGCAAGCTGAAAATCAATCCTGCCGAGTTAATCGAGTCCCTGACTTACCCGGGCTTTCTCAAGCTGGCCGCAAAATACTGGCGAACTGGAGCCGGTGAAATGTGGCGATCTTTCAGTAAGCGGGCCTTTGTGAAGGCCCTGTCACGGCTGGTTCCGGCAATCAGCTCAGATCACCTTGTTCCCGCCCCCTCAGGTGTGCGGGCCCAAGCCATTGGTAGTGATGGGTCAATGGTGGACGACTTCCACCTTTCCAAAAACGGACGTATCCTCAACGTCTGCAATGCTCCCTCCCCGGCAGCAACAGCCGCGCTGAATATCGGGAAAATGATCAGCGGAGATATTTCCGGATGATCCCCCTGATCAGTGCGAATGCCAGGAAAATTTCCCGGCTTTTTACTTCTCAATCAACCTCAAGAAGGAGAGATTAACACGATGCCTGAAGTCGAGACGATCACTTATCCCGTTGAGCAACTCATTGAATTCTCACGATGCACTTTCATGCATTTCGGCGTACCGGAGGAAGATGCCAAGATAGCCGCCGAAGTATTAGCCTCAAGTGACCTGCGTGGCATTGACTCACACGGGGTTGCCCGCCTGCACACCTATTTTGACATGCTTGACCAAGGGCGCATCAACCCGCAGCCCGAATTGAAAATAATCCGCGAATCTCCCTCAACGGCAACAGTGGACGGAGACAACGGACTGGGACTTGTGGTGGGGCCGAAGGCCAACAGGATTGCCATGCGCAAGGCATCCGAAGTCGGCAGCGGCTGGGTCAGCGTCTGCAACACCAACCACTACGGGATTGCCGGCTACTATGTATTGAAAGCCCTCGAAGCCGATCTGATTGGCTGGTCGATGACCAACACCACAAAACTCGTCGCCCCGCTTTGGGGAGCAGAACGAATGTTAGGCACCAACCCAATCGCCATTGCCTTCCCGGGCAAAGAGGAGCCCCCTATTGTCATCGACCTTGCCACCTGTGCCGCTGCCTACGGGAAAATTGAAATTGCCAAGCGTAAAGGACACCCCATTGCTGATGGATGGGCCATCGACAAGGACGGGAATGACACCACGAGCCCTGAAGCAATGATCGAGGGCGGCGCTCTGCTGCCGCTGGGGTCCCGTCGCGAATCAGGAGGCCATAAAGGCTACGCAATGGCAATCATGGTGGATTTCCTCTGCGCCGTGCTAAGCGGAGCAAACTGGGGACCCTTCACTCCGCCCTTCGCGCTGCGACAGGAAATCCCGGAGCGCAGTGTTGGCAGGGGCATTGGCCATTTTTTTGGAGCCATGCGTATCGATGCCTTTATTGATCCCGATGAATTCAAGGAACAAACCGATGAATACATCCGCACCCTGCGCGCTACTGCTGCTGCACCGGGAAGTGATGGCCCCCTTATCCCGGGGGATCCTGAGAGGGAAGCCGAGGCAATCCGGTCCCGGGAAGGCATTCCACTGGTCATTCCCGTGGTGGAGGAATTGCGTGACATAGCAAAGCGCACCGGCATCAGCTTCGACTAGGTAATCCTGCAGGATTACCGGGAAAATCGGTGACATCCCAACGACTGGACTTGCATGCTCAAATGCTTGCGCCAAACTCACTATTGAAAAGTCCATTTAACATGTCCAGCATCCCCAACATTCTCGCCGAGCGCTATGCCACCGCACCGATGCAATCCATCTGGTCCCCTGAAGGCAAGGTCATCCTGGAACGCGAGTTCTGGATAGCGGTAATGAAGGCACAGGCCGAACTCGGACTGGACATCAGCGAGAAGGACATCAA
>JAAESJ010000343.1 GCA_024229495.1 Verrucomicrobiaceae bacterium
CGCGGTCTACTGGGGGCTGGGTATGGAAAAAGAAATCAAGCCGGACAGCTCCGTTGCCATCATTGGCGACTACAAGCCGCTAAAGGCCGGATTCAATTACGAGAAGCTTGGCGTCAAACCGCGCAAGGTTGGCTATTACAGGTAATCGTTCCCTTATCGAATATCGATTTTGAAACAATGGGTGTGTTTCACCTCGGCCCGATCGAACGGCTCATCGCCTAAAAGATGTCGTGGCTAGGTAACTGTCTCGAGCGACAGTGACCGCCTCAAAGGGGATAGCATTTAACTATCACAAAATGAATAAAATACTCTTCCCCCTTTTCATCGCGCTCTCTATGGCGCTCAGCGTGTCAGCTGACGATCAGCAACTGGAATTGGCCGTACCGTTTACGGACAACATGATTCTTCAACGGGAATCCGAGGTACCCATTTGGGGTTTTGATGCGCCGGGAAACCAGGTGACTGTCGAGTTTGCCGGGCAAACCAAGACTACTGTGGCCGACAAGAATGGTGATTGGATGGTGAAACTCGATCCCTTGAAGGTTTCGCTCGAAGAACGGGGGCTTGAGGTGAAGAACAACCGGGGGAAATCGATCTCACTTAAAGGCGTCCTGGTCGGCGAAGTTTGGTTCTCCTCCGGCCAATCCAACATGGTTTGGACGGCTGGCAAGAGCATGTGCAACGAGGTGGCTCGCGAACTCGCCTCATCCAAGGAGGACATTCCCATCAGGGAAATCAACATCGACACCGTGTCCGCCCTCTATCCACAGAAGAAGGCCACCTCTGAGGGTGGATGGAAAAAAGCCAGTGGGGCGAGTGGTTTTTCAGCCCTTTCCCTATCCTTCGCCCACGAGCTCTATAAGGAATTGAACGTTCCGATCGGAATCCTGCTCAGTGCCCACAGCAACACGCGAATTGAGGCTTTCACCCAGCGCGGGGCAATTGAGGATCACCCGCAACTTCAGGGGGACAAGGACCTCATTCACGATGCGGATCCGCTGACAGGGCAAGGTCGCAAGGCCTTCGAGCAGTATTACGCCGACCTGAAGACGTGGCAGGATGTGGCGGGCCATGCTGCCGAGAAAGGTGGCAAGGTGCCGGCACGGCCCAAGCTTCCGGGAATCGCCGGCATGTGGCGTGGTCCCTCACAGTTTTTCAATGGCAAGATTGCTCCCGTGATTCTCTACGCAATCCGTGGCGCTATCTGGTGTCAGGGAACCAGCAACGGTGGGGACGGCAGGATTTATGCAGCCAGGATGGAAGCCCTAGTCAAGGGATGGAGAGATGCCTGGGGCATGCCCGATATGCCGTTTTATTTTACCCAGATGCAGCCCTACGGGTCTCCTGATCCGGATAACGTCGGCTTTGCCGACATCCGCCAGGCGCAGCACATGTTCTTTGCCAACAACCGGGAAAACGTGGGGATGGTGGTGCAATCCGATCTCAATTCGGCCAATCCCGGGGGCATCCACTACTACAACAAACTGCATCCCGGAATGCGCATGGCCCGCTGGGCCCTCGCCAAGCAATACGGCAAGAACGTCGCCTACACCGGCCCGATTTATAGCGGCTACAAGGTGAAAGGAAAAAAGGTGTTGGTCTCCTTCGAGAAGGAAAGCCTCTTTGGTGGATTGATGGTAGGCAGCAAGGGAATGGCCAAGGACCGCCGGGAACCGGGGAAGTTCGTCGAGCCCGCCAAGCCCACCCCGGGAGCCAAACTTAACCATTTCCGGTTGTGCGGCAAAGACAGGCAGTGGCACGCCGCGGAGGCGAAGATCGTCGGGGAAACCGTGGAGGTCACTTCAGCAAAGGTGCCTGCCCCGATCGGGGTGCAATATGCCTACAGTGCCGTGCCCGAGAACTCCAACCTCTACAACAAGGCAGGCTTGCCTGCGACACCCTTCGCCGCCATTGACGGTAAGTTCATTTTTGAGGAGGACGACCTGGAAAAAGCCGCTGCCCTCAAGGCGAAGTATGCCCGCTGGACCGACCCCGACTATCCTATCCTGCAGGTGGCCGAGTATTACCGGGATGGAGTTATTCTTCAGCGCGATCACCCGATAGAGATCTGGGGGCATGTGAACAATGGGGTCAAGGTGACCGTTACCCTTGACGGGATGACTCAGGCAGCTGAGCCCAATAATCTCGAGCAGTGGTCAGTGACCTTTCCGCCCAGGAAAGCCTCGGCAAAGCCGATTACGCTCGAGGTCAAGTCCAGCCATGGTTTTAACCGCACGGTCAGGGATATTCTCATCGGGGACGTCTGGTACCTGACAGGAAGCACGCTGCTGTCCACTGAGTGGCCTTACGACAGGCGCGCCAAGGAGATCGAGTTGCCCAAGACAATGCCGCTGGTGAGGGAGTTTTGCAGGAAGACCAAGTCCAGCAGCTTCCCCACCCCGAGGAAGCGGCGCTTCGAGACGGGGAGCGGCAAATACCGCTCCCACTGGTTGACGGCCGATTACTCCAAGGAAGGAAGCGGAGTCACCATGTTTGCCTATGAGTTTGCCAGGGCCTTGAACCGACCGGGTATCCCGCAGGGGTTTATCACCATGTCATCGGGGAAAGGGGGACGTAATCCACAGTTCGCCTCGCCACTCTCCTGGACATCCTTCCAAGGTGTCAGGGACGTGAAGCGCCCGGCCTTCAAGGCCCGACTCGATGAGTTGTTCCTGCAGTTTCCCAACTCCGGGGTGGCAAGGAAAGCCGTCGCCAGTCACCTCGAGGAGGTTCAGGTTTTCGTTCAAGGCATTACCGGGGCAGGTAAGAAAGGCACGGATTCCTCGACCTTCGCCCTCAAGGCACCGGCGTTTCCCGAACCCGGCAAGGGTGATTCCGTATCATCGGATACCATTCCAACCTATGCCTACAACTGGTGTGTGAGTCCGTTGACTCCGATGGCTGTCTCGGGGGTGATCTGGGTTCCATCGGAAGGCAATATTGGTGAGAACCCGGTCGAATACGCTGCCGAGCTGGAGATTTACGCCAGGAGCTTACCTGGGACTTATGACCAGAAGAATGTGCAGTTTCTTTATGCTCAACCGGCGATATCACTGGTCGAAGGCATTACCGCTCCGAAGATTCCCGGTGCCCAGAAAGTGACCTTTGAGGAGTGGCCCAAGAGCATGAAGGCTATTGCCGAAAAATTGGCTAAACTCTCTCAATGATCAGGATCAATTATTCTGCGCCTTGCTGCGTAGCCATCATGTGGCTTGCGGTCGCCAGTGTTGGTGTAGCAGCGAACAGTCCCTTTGCGGTTCCCTCAAAGGAGGGTTCCATCCTAGAGACGCATTGTCTGGATTGTCATGGTCAGGATTCTCAGAAAGGCGATGTGCGCCTGGATGACCTGGCGGGTATGACCTTGGGGGCACGGTTGGATTTGTTGAACCGCGTGCAGGAGCAGTTGTTCCTGAAGGAAATGCCGCCGAAGAAAAAGGCTCAGCCGAGCGAGGCGGAAAAGAAGGCTTTGTTCGAGTGGGTGCGCAAGGAATTGCGGAAGCACAAGGCCTCCAAGCTGGAGAAGAAACTACGGTATCCCGGATACGGTAACTACGTCGACCACGACAAGCTTTTCAGCGGGGAGATAAAGGACAAACCTTTCTCGCCCTCCCGAAGGTGGTTGGTCAGTCCGAGGATTTTCCATGAAAGGGTGATGAACGTTCTGCGCTTGAGCGATCATGAAAGAAGAGGATTTTCGACACGTCAGTTTGATGGAGTGAAGAACCCGTTCTTGTTGCCCGATCGTTCGGGGGTTCGTGATTATGACGTCACGACCTTGGACGGGGGACATTTGTTGGTCATGTTGGGCAACGCAAAATGGATAGCGGGCAAACAAATTTTTGCCGCCCGGTTGAAGACTCCGCAAAAAGAGGAACTGCTTAAAGCTTTGAGCAGTAAGGATCGCTGGTATCCCAAAGTTACGCCCGAGGCCTTCGAGAGAATCGTCCTCAAGGCAGAACCACCAACGGACGAGGAAATGAACGCTGCGGTGGAGGAACAGTTCGATTGCGTATTGATGCGCAAACCGACGAAGGAGGAGTTCGCCAAATACGTCGATCTGTTGCGGTCGTCCATTGCGCTGGCTGGAAACTCGGAGGGGTTGCGGCAAATGCTCTTTGCCGTGTTGCTAGAGTCCGATTTTCTTTATCGCTTGGAATTGGGAGGTGGCGAACCCGACGAGTTCGGGCGACGCAAGCTCACCGCCCAAGAAGGTAGTTTGGCGATCGCTTACGCCTTGGGAGACCGCAGCCCCGACCCCGAACTATCCAAGGCCGCCCAAGAGGGGCGTCTCGAATCCAAGGACGACTACCGTCGCGAAGTGAAGCGTCTGCTGGCCGACGAAGACTATTACAAAGGGCCCGTGGACCATAAGATCAGTGGTAAGAACATGCGCTCCCACGAAACGTCGCATCCCAAGATCGTCCGTTTCTTTCGTGAATTCTTTGGCTATCCGAAGGCTGCCAAGATTTTCAAGGATATCGAGCGCAGCGACGGCTACTACCAGAACCCCGGGCGCGGTACCTTGGGCACCCCCGGGTTTCTGATCAAGGAAGCCGATCGGGTGGTGGATTGGTACCTGAAGAAGGACGAGAAGGTTTTCGAAAACTTGCTGACCACTGAAGAGTTTTTCGTTTACCACGACAAAGACAACGAAACGGGGCGAAAGATCATTGCCGAATGGACCCAGGCGTACGAAAGGCTCAAGAAGACGGACTGGAAGGAAAACCCGGAGAAGGTCATTGAGGAGAATCTGGATTTTCTAAGCGACAAGAAATCCGTTCGTGTTTCGGGTACGAAATCCAAGCGCGAATTTATGCGCCACATGCATTTCTGGGGGGAAACAATTGGTAAGGGGCGCACGCCGTTTACCACACCTTCTTTTGCGCACGGCTACTACTACAACCACTCGGTATTTTACAACCTGCCGCCCACGCCTAACCCCTTCCGTTACGGAGGAGTGGAGAACAAAAACCACAAGGGTCTGAATGATGTGGAGTTTTGGGATTACCCCGTTGAGCAACCCTTCGAGATTTCGCAGCGCAAAGGATTGCTGACTCACCCCGCCTGGTTGATTGCGCACTCCTCCAATTTTCATACCGACCCGATCAAGCGCGGACGTTGGATCCGGGAAAAGCTTCTCGCCGGAAGCGTGCCCGACGTGCCTATCACGGTTGACGCTCAAGTGCCCGAGAATCCCCACAAGACTCTGCGCGAACGAGTCGAGGGAGTGACGCTGAAGGCCGAGTGTATTAAGTGTCATCAACAGATGAATCCGCTAGGGTTGCCATTTGAGGTTTTTGATGATTTTGGCCGCTACCGACTTCAAGAACCGTTGGAGCATGAGGAACATATTCTTGCAAAGCCCAGTAAGAAGAACGGTGCTACCACCTATAAGACAAAGCCGGTCAGTACGCTCGGCGAACTGGTGGGTACTGGCGATCCCGCTCTGGACGGCAATGTTACGGATCCCTTTGATCTGATCGATCGCCTATCCAAATCCGATCGAGTACGCCAGAGCATTATTCGGCACGCTTTTCGCTTTTACATGGGCCGCAACGAGATGTTTTCCGATTCGCAAACCCTTATCGATGCAGACCGTGCTTATCTTCAAAATGGAGGTAGTTTCAAATCTGTTATTGTTTCCCTTTTAACTTCCGACTCATTTCGGTATCGTAAACAACCTAGGCAGCAATTATGAACAACCGTCGAGATTTTTTGAAGCAGTCACTATTGAGTGCTGGAGCGCTGGTAGCGATGGATGCTCCGCAACTTTCCGCAGCTTCGGCTAAACCGCCGACACGGTTCATTTTCATGCACCGTGGCAACGGCCTGTGGCCAAAAGTGTGCGTGCCACCAAGTCTCGACGCCAAGTCAATGGAGCTGGATAAGCGTAAGGAGGCGATTGATGTCGATCTCGACGGACACGACCTTCCCCGATGGATGGACCCCCTCTCCGCCCACAAGGAAAACCTCACCATTCTGCAAGGTCTCTCCGGCAAGATGTGCACGACGGGGCATCATTCCTGGTGTTCCTCGTTGGGTGTTTTCAAAGCCAACGAACGCCCCAGTTCCATCAAGTGGGCAACCGTCGATTTCGAGTTAGCCAAACTCTTTCCCTCCCCCGCCGAGCATATCGAACTGGCCTGTTTCCCTCTCGGAGGAGGCAATGCCCGCGGCACCTTGGATGACGTGGCTACCGGTTTCTCGGCCCGTGGTCCTCAGCAACCCAATTATGCATTCGGTTCACCCCGTGTCGCCATGGAGGAACTGTTCAAGTCCGTTTCAACGGACCAGTCCGCCAAGACTCAATACCAACTGGACCGCAAGGTTCTGGAGTTCGTCGCCAAGAACGAAGGCACGGTAGCGGGATCACTTGGCGGCTTTGAGAAAGCCAAGGTTGGGAATTATGCCGATTCGGTGGAAGCGATCCGCGAGCGTAATCGGAAGATTGATGCAATGGCTGACACGATTCGCAAGCACGTTCCCAAGCTCGATCCTAAATACCTCGACCCCGGCATGACGACCTTGGACCGTCAGGTTGGCCATACGGAGGTATTGCTCGGGGCGCTCATTTCGGGTCTTACCAACGTCGTGGCCTTCACTGTCGACGAGTTGGGTCACCGCTATACGGGGTTACCCGGAATCGAAGGCGAAAAGGTGAACATGCACGACGTCGGTCACAACAAGGTGATCGGCGGTCTCAAGGCCGAGACTATCCGTGAACTTGCCCGTACCCATCACATGAGCCTTGTCGATCGAATCGTCACCCGTCTCAAGAGCGTGCCGGAAGCGGGAGGAACGATGTTCGACAACACCATGATTTTCTATTTTCCAGATGGTGGAGAAACCCACCACTCCCACGGAACCGAGTATCCCTTCGTCGTTCTGGCCGGTGACAACACCCGCGTCGACTTGCGCCGCCAATACGTCCGTCTGCCCAACTACGGGCAAGCCGGTCACAGCACCCTCGGAAACTTTTACACCACACTGCTCAATGCCTACGGCAACCCCATCGAGCACTATGGAGCGCTTGATACCGGCCTGACTAAATTCGGCCACGATCAAACCGGCCCGATTAAGCATTTGCTCAGGGCATGACGTGTCGGGAGGTGGTGGTAGTCGCTCTATTGAGTTTAGGCTTGCCACTCAATGCCATGCCGAAGGGAAAGGCGGGCTTTGATTCGGTCGTGGCGCCTTTTTTTAAGGCCAATTGCGTGAAGTGCCATGGTCAAAAGAAGGCCAAGGGAAAGGTGACCTTGCATGATCTCGATGGTAACCTGGCTGGAGAAAAGAACTTGGAGCGTTGGGAGTTGATCCTCGACGTGTTGCAGGCCGGCGAGATGCCGCCGGAAGAGGAGGAGAATCAACCGAGTGCGTTGGATCGCGCCGCCACCGTCAAATGGATAGAGTCGGCTCTGCGTGACTACGTCAAAAAAGCCAGCAAAGTTGCGCTTGCCACAACGACACGTCGGCTCACCAACTTTGAGTATCAGAACACGATGCGGGACTTATTGGGGTTCGAGCTGGAGCTGGCCAAGGATCTGCCCGTCGACCCGGACAAGCC
>JAAESJ010000344.1 GCA_024229495.1 Verrucomicrobiaceae bacterium
CATCTTCACAGATGATCAGGGATACGGAGACCTCGGCTGCTTCGGATCAACTAAGATCAAGACTCCAAACATCGACCGGATGGCCAAGGAAGGCCGACGCTTTACTAATTTTATGGTAGCATCCCCAGTCTGCACACCCTCGCGCGCAGCTTTACTGACTGGGTGCTACCCAAAGCGCGTCGGCATGCACCAACACGTGCTCTTTCCATCTTCTACTAAGGGACTAAATCCCACAGAACACACCATCGCTGATCACCTAAAGAGCCAAGGTTACGCCACTGCCGCCTTCGGTAAGTGGCACCTCGGACATCACCCTGAGACTCTCCCTCAAAAGAACGGCTTCGATACCTACTTTGGAATTCCCTACTCCAATGACATGAATCACCCTGATAACAAGGGCAAGCCTCCGGGCCGGTCCCCAGGCATGGACGCTCTCTGGAAGGACCCCAAGTCCACTCTCACCAAATGGAATACCCCGCTAATGGAAAACGAAAAAATCGTGGAACTGCCCGTTGACCAGCGCACAGTCACTCGCCGTTACACTCAGAAAGCCATCGATTTCATCACAACTAACCAAAAGAATCCTTTTTTTGTCTACTTGCCGCATTCAATGCCCCACATTCCTCTGTACGTTCCTGATGAGGTTCGCGATCCGAATCCCCTGAACGCATACACAAATACCATCGAACACATCGATGCTGAAGTTGGACGCCTCATGGATAAAGTACGTGAACTGGGCCTCTCAAAGAATACCTATGTAATCTACACAACGGACAATGGTCCTTGGTTACCCTTCAAGCACCACGGCGGCAGCGCGGGCCCCCTCCGTGACGGCAAAGGCTCAACCTTTGAGGGCGGCCAACGTGTCCCCTGCGTAATGTGGGCACCCGGACGCATCCCCGCAGGAACCGAATGCCACGAACTTATGGGAACCATCGACTTGTTGCCCACGATCGCAGCCCTGACTGGCACTTCACTCCCCACCGATCAGAAAATTGACGGTCTGAACGCTTCGGCTCTGCTTACGCAGAACGCCAAATCTCCACGCAATGAATTTCTTTACTATACTTCCCGAGGCGATATTCAGGGTCTGCGGCAAGGCAAATGGAAACTCCTAGTGAAAAAGAAAAATAAGCCAAGGAACGCAGGTAAAAACTGGAAAGCCCCTGCCCCTGAAATTCTCCTTTTTGACCTCATCGCGGACATGGGTGAACAGAAAAATCTGGCCAAGGAGAATCCAAAAAAGGTTAATGAACTCACTGCTCGCATGGATGAACTGGACGCTGAGATCGGCAAAAATGCTCGTACTCCATGGCACAAATCAAAATAAGTGAAGAAGGTTCACCGTAGTTTACTGACAATGAACCTATAATTGATAACGAAAGTATTTTCGTTGGGTCATCGATCAGCAATAAAAGCACCATTAAAGGACTTCTGTAAATAGATCCTTGGCTACTTAACTCTGTCAGCTTTTGCTAGATAGTCAGGATCGATATCCACACCAATTCCGTGGCCGTTAGGTGCGGTCATTGATCCGTTTTTGATCGTGATCTTGTCGCCTGTTGATTCCCAAGGGAAATCGTCCGTCAATCCCTTGTATTCCTGATGTGGCCCAGGATTTGGACAACATGCGGCGTAGATTCCCATGTAAAGAAATCCAAGGCCACCTCCGGAAATGTGCGGCGTACAATCAAAGCCCTTGAGGGCTGCCATCTGAGCAACGCGTAGTGAGCGGATCAGCCCAC
>JAAESJ010000345.1 GCA_024229495.1 Verrucomicrobiaceae bacterium
CCGCGGAATGTCCTCACCGCGTTCTTTTGCTTGGTGAATTCCGGCTTGAGCAGAACCAGGGCTACCGGGCGATCTATCGAGAGTTGAAGCGCTTCATGGGTCTCGGTTGTGTCGTCTCCACCGATAAAGCGTACCAATTCATAGTCTCCAAGATGTTTTCCGGGAGCAGTGACAGTCTCCGCGATCGGGAGATCTTCGTCATTTTCGTCACCGGTTTCCACGATTTGTAGCGGTAACGGGTGCTCTGGGATGGTTTCCGGTGCGGATATTTTTCTCTCGGCTGCGTTTGATGACATGACCTCATCCAGCCATTCGAGCAGTGCCTTCTTATCAGGGGGATTTCCAAACACGGTATCCTGTCCCAGTCGTTTGGTCCACCCGGAAAGGTCATGGTTGTTAAGAAACGCGACTCTTAAGTTTGGGAATTTCCGAGTGAACTCATCGCGGAGGTCAAAGGCATTACTGCCGTTGCTTGTGAATGTTACCGTGATCAGAGCATCGAGTGTATCCACTTCCCCGATGGCCCTGCGCGCTGATTCAAAGCAGGGCGCGGTGAAGGTTTTGTGTAAACCTTCACTCTGCTTAAGAGCAACAAGAATGTCCTGTATGACATTTTGCTGTTCGGTGATAAAGAGGATGTTCATCATTGCAATGAGCTTGCGATGCAAGGTGGCTCAATCCGGATCAGGGAAAAGCGAATCATCAAGGAGGGGTGCTGATTCAGCTGGAGGTTTGGCCAGCAGCGTGCGGGGTTGCGCATACACGTCCTGTAACTTGTTCTTGTGGTAGAGGCGGGCAATAAATCCGTAATATTTCCTTTTGCCGAAGTCGGCGATTTCTCGGGACGTGAGGACGGGCATGTGATATTG
The DNA here is from genome assembly GCA_024229495.1 of Verrucomicrobiaceae bacterium. GTDB lineage: Bacteria > Verrucomicrobiota > Verrucomicrobiia > Verrucomicrobiales > DEV007 > CACIUL01. Next base: position 870 of record JAAESJ010000345.1, read on the forward strand.
CCATTCAATGATTTCTGTTGCCGGCTCTGTCCAGTTCACCGGCTGCGTTGGCCAATGAGAGGTCGGCGTGTCCGAACGCGTTTTTTCTACTTTCGTGCCATCAACAAGATCGTAAAACTCGATAATTATAGCGACGTCTTCAGGCGCGATCGCATATCCCAGTTGCGAATGGATTGCCATCCTCACGAGCACGCGTTCACCATTACCGTCATCGGGTTGAGTTCTCGTTACGATCCTGCCATATGAGAAATCGGAAATTGCTTCTGCAGGTTGGCTTGGAGTACCTGTATCAATTGAGAGCTTGGCGATCTGGTAATAGTCCCCGCCTTTTCCTGGACCTAATTCCACAAGGCGGGTAAGTTTTTCCTGTGCCTTCTCCTCAAGAGCCATGGCTTTGTAGGTAACACTTAACTCCCAGAGGATTCTGGGGTTGGCAGGCACGTGGAGATCCGCTTCTCGCAGCTTGTTTAAAGCGCCAACAGTGTCTCCGTCTTTCCTTAATGCTCTTGCCACTTCGATAAGTTCGATTACTTCAGGGGCAGTGTGAGTGGCTGTCGCAAACAAGGGATTCTTTGCCGTTGGAGGGTTTTCGGGTAGAGGAGTTACATTGAGTGGCGGCTCCTTTCCCAGGGGGTTCCCCTCCTTGGCTATATGCTTGTTCTCTGATGAGCGGTCTTGGCTTGTGGTCTTTTCACCGGGTTGTATGGGATCCAACGGCGACTTAGAGTGCCGAAAGATAGCTAGGCCTCCTGCAATCGTTAGCCCGATGGCGATCAGGACGATGGAGAAGACCGTTATCGTGGAGACACGGCCCGCAGGGGATGGAAAAGGATGAGGATGGGGCATCTTGTGTCTTGAATGCGCGGGAAGAGTCAGATTTTCGCTGGATTTGGCAACCAATTCCATTCATTTATGATAGGCAAAGGATATGACGAGCCAAGCGAATTCCGGGTTGCGTATTCGTTACTTAACCGCAATCTAGCAATATGCCAGCTCCCGTGCAATCTGCACCAATCCTGCGCACGATCAGCCTTGAGTTATCTCCACTGGAGGTGGCATCACGGTTGCGTGCATTGCCTGGGTTTTTCTTTCTGGATACCGGGCATGTGTCTCCTGGTAGTGTGGAGGCAGGGGCAATTTCAATTATTGGGGCTCTGCCGGAGGAAAATCTGACAGGCAATATCAGGCAAGACCTCGCTCCGCTTGCAAATGCCCTGCTTGCAAATGCCTCTGGCTTGGAGGCTGATTGGGGGGTGCCGCTTGGTGGACTTTTTGGCCTGATTGATTTTGATGGCAGTTATCATTTCGGGAGCTACAGCCGGCTATTGATTTATAGGCATGACTGCGGGCAATGGCTTGAGGTGGGGGATTTGTTATCCTGCCTGGCTGATAGCCTCGTTAACAACCCCTTCGATGTGGGCCTGGATTTCTCCGGAGGAATGAAAAGGGCTGAGTTTTGTGCAATGGTAGAGCGGGCCCAGGAATATATTGCTGCAGGAGATATCTACCAAGTTAACCTGTCGCATCGCTTTAATGCGCCTTGGCCGGAGGGAGTGGATGCTTTTGATTTCTATTTGCGGCTGCGTGATTGTTCTCCTGCTCCGTATTCGGCCTTTTTTGATACTGGATGCAGGCAGGTCATTTCCTCTTCTCCGGAGTGTTTCCTGGACTTGAGCGGCACGAGAATCGTGACTCGGCCGATCAAGGGCACTCGTCCCCGGCATTACAATGCGGGTGAGGATGAGCGCTCTGCTTACGAATTGATGACGTCTCCCAAGGAAATCGCTGAGCTCATCATGATTACCGACCTGGAGCGTAACGATATTGGAAAGGTGTGCGAATTTGGCAGTATACGGGTCGCGGAATTACTGAAACTGGAGCGGTTCGCCCAGGTTTTTCATCTTGTCAGCACCATAGAGGGAAGGATGCGTCCTGAATTCAGCCATCTGCACGCCCTGGATGCGTGTTTTCCGGGCGGCTCAATCAGCGGTGCTCCAAAGCGCAGGGCCTTGGAAATCATTGCGGAACTTGAACCGGTTGCGCGGGGGCTGTATACCGGAGCGATCGGGTATTTTGGAGCTAACGGTGAGAGTCAGTTCAGTATAGCGATTCGCACCGCGATTCTTGAGGATGAGGTTTTGTCGCTTCATGCTGGCGCAGGGATTGTAGCCGACTCACAAGCTGATTCTGAGTATGAGGAAACCCTGTACAAGGCGTCCGGTTTTTTTGCAGCAGCACGTCGATCCTAGCGCGGGTGCTCAGATGTTTTAACAAAAAAACCCGCCCTGTCGGGCGGGTTTCTGCAAACAAAATTAATGATGTTTAATCTATTTGCTAAGCTAGCAATAAAATAACGTCTTTCTAAAGCGTCTTTTTCAAAGCTGCTGATGGGGTAAAGCCCATTGAGGTCGATGCTGCTATTTGCATGGACTCTCCGGTTTTTGGGTTACGACCCATGCGGGCAGCACGGTTCTTTTTCTTGAAGGTTCCGTATCCGATGATCTGGACGGCACCGTCATTGCGGACACCGTTTGCGATTGAATCTAATACTGCGTTAAGCGCGGTTTCGGCATCCTTTTTTGAAGCGCCGTCCCCGAGGGCATTTGTAACTGCGTCGATGAGTTCTCCTTTGTTCATAAGGTTTTCATAGGCAAATATGCGGTGATTGTAAAGGGGTCTGAACCTAAAAAAGTGATAAAACCCCTTATTTTTGGGGGATTTCGACGATAAATCACCATTTTGGGCTACCAAAATGCTAAAAAGCCTTAAATAATGGCGAGTCTCAATGCCGGATACAAATCCCCTTAATCAGCGTCCCGAGGTGCATCCCAGTGCCTTTATTGCCAAGAGTGCCGACCTGATCGGCGCGGTTACCGTGGGAGAGGAAGCCAGTATCTGGTATTCTTCGGTGCTTCGAGCTGATATCAACAAGATCCAGATTGGTGCGCGCTCCAATATTCAGGATGGATGTGTTGTTCACCTTGAAAGCGATCTAGGCACCTATGTTGGCGAATATGTAACGGTAGGGCACAAGGCGATTCTTCATGCGTGCAGTATTGCTGACGAAGTCCTTGTCGGAATGGGCTCGATTGTGATGGATGGTGCGGAGATTGGGGCTCGCTCGATTATTGGCGCCGGTGCCTTGGTCACTATGGGAAGCAAGATTCCACCGGGTTCCCTGGTTATTGGTTCGCCTGCCCGGGTGGTTCGCACATTGAGTGAAGAGGAGCAGGGCTCACTGAAAGGCTGGGCTGAAAATTACGTCTCGCTTTCCCGGCGCTATATTGCCGATCAGATCGGTTAATATGCTGGAAGGAGCTGGGGTTCCGCCGCTTGACCTTGATGGATTATACCCTCACTGTGGGAGCATGAGCAACACGGTGCTTGAGGTCGAGGTAAAGGCTGCGCTGCCGACAAATGGCGGATGTGCCGTTTTTCTGGGCAGTGAGGAAAAGGCCTTTGTTATCTACGTTGACCAGATGGTGGGCAGTGCAATCATGATGTTCATCAAGAAATTGCCTAAGGAGCGCCCGCAGACACATGATCTGTTCGGGCACATGCTCACTGCCCTTGGCGCAAAGGTGCAACGGGTGGTGATCAATGACGTGCAGGATGGGATTTATTACGGCAGGCTCATCCTTTTGGCCGAGAATGAGTTGGCAGATAAGAAAATTATTGAGATTGATGCCCGTCCAAGCGATTGCATTGCATTGGCGTTGCAGTTTGATTCCCCGATTTATGTCGGCAAGAGCGTTTGGGATCAGGCGGAAGACATGACTGATATTCTGGAGAAGGTTGAAGGCTTCCAGATTGTTGAGGGTGATGAGATTTCCTGAACGGATGCAGGCTCCCAAAATGGCAGTGATTCAGCTCCTATCATGCAGGAGTTCATGATAAAGCCTTGCATGGTTGCTGGTCTGCTGGTAAAAATTCAGCGTTCACAGCTCTTTCTGCAATTGAAGAGGCCTTGTGACACTTAGAATGATACTATGAAAGTGCTACTTTTAGGTGCCGGAGGATTTATCGGCGTGAACTTGACTGAACGTTTGCTGAAGGATGCAACGCATGAGGTTACCGCCATTGATATCGAGGAGGAGAAAATTGATCATTTGATCAATGATCCAGATTCAAGGCTTAATTATCTGCATCTGGATATCTCAAAGGATGAGTCAGAACTGGATCGGCTCGTTTCAGGGGCGGATGTGGTGATTGATCTTGTTGCGGTAGCCAACCCGGCGCTTTATGTGGAGTCACCTTTTGAAGTCTACGACTTGAATTACACGCAGAATATGAAAGTCGTGGAGCAGTGTCGGAGATATAAAAAACGCTTGATTCAGTTTTCAACCTGTGAGGTTTATGGAATTACTGCAGCAAAAGCTGCTGAGCAGTTTGGTCTAAGTTCCAAGACGCATCCCTGCCCTTTCAATGAGGATGAAACTCCTCTTATTATGGGGCCGATTAAGAATCATCGCTGGATTTATGCCTGTGCCAAGCAACTTCTGGAACGCGTGCTTGATGCCTTGTGGAAAACCGAGGGGTTCCAGTTCAGCGTCATTCGCCCGTTTAATTTTGTGGGTCCGCGAATTGACTACCTGCCGTCTGAAACGGGTGGAGGAAATCCCCGTGTATTTTCCCACTTCATGGATGCTTTGTTGTATGGCAACAAGCCGATGCAGCTTGTCGACGGTGGACATGCATATCGTGCCTATACCTATATTGATGACGCGGTGGACTGCATGGTCCGCATTATTGAGGACAAGAACAAGAACTGTGAGGGTCAAATATTCAACATAGGACAGCCGGAGAATGAACTAACAATAGCCGAGATGGCGGAAAAAATGTGTGATATCTTTGATGAGCACTTCCGCCAGGAGGGTGATCCCCCAAGGCCTGAGATTGTCAGCATTAGCGGGGAGGAATTTTATGGCCCGGGATATGAGGATTGTGACCGCCGGATTGCTGATATCACGAAAGCTAGAACCCTTTTGGACTGGGAGCCCAAACATGATCTGGACTCCGTGATTACTCATACGATGAAATACTTTGTCGATGAGTTTCGCAAGAAACAGGCATCTGAGACTGTTGGGGCTTAGGGGAGGCTGTTTTTCGACCTGTTAGTCTCCCGGCGGATTCAATCCTGTCGCATTGCGGCTAATGCCGCGGCCATGTCTTCTGCCTGAAAGACTGAGGTTCCGGCGACAAAGACATTGGCACCGTTACGGGCGGCGATTCCTGAAGTGTTGCCGTCGATGCCTCCGTCCACTTCAATGTGAAATGACAGGTTCCTGTTTGATCGCATTTGGCAGGCCTCAACCACTTTCGGCATGGTTTCCGGCTCCATGAATTTCTGGCCTCCAAATCCGGGGACGACGGTCATGATCAGCAGCAGGTCAATCTGATCAAGGAAAGGTTCCGCACTATTCAGTGGTGTTGCGGGGTTAATGGCCAGGCCAGCACTGATCCCGGCATCGTGTATCCTCTTCAGGGTAGCACTGGTATCATATTCCGGTTCCAAGTGTATGGATATGTTGTTTGCCCCGGCATCAATGAAGTCTTGAAGATATTGATCGGGATGCTCAATCATCAGGTGCACATCAAGAAAGGCTTCGGGTACAGAACGTCGGACGTGATGCACAAAGGTTGGCCCGTAGGAGATATTTTCCACAAAATGCCCGTCCATCACATCAAGATGCAGCCAATCACCACCTGCGGCGAGGGCTCGTCTGCACTCTTGGCCAAGATTTGCCCAGTCCGCGGCAAGAAGTGAGGGGGCTATTATCATTTGGTTGAAATCCGGCATCTCTCGCCACTATGTTCATCCATTGCCCGCCCGCAAGTCCGGGCATCGCAAATTACCATTTTTCCATGACTGATTTATCAGAGGAATCACCGATTGATCTGCACAGTGACAGCTATTTCATGCAACGAGCCTTGGATGAAGCTCTACGGGCTAATCAGGGGGGAGAGGTTCCGGTGGGGGCCGTTATTGTCAATGAGGGCACGATTATTGCCCGGGGGCATAATCAGGTCGAGATGCTCAAGGACGCTACTGCCCATGCAGAGATGCTTTCCTTGACCGCTGCACAGGAAGCTATTGGAGACTGGCGGTTAACAGATTGTGACCTCTACGTGACGAAGGAGCCTTGCCCAATGTGTGCCGGTGCGATTGTGCATTGTCGGATTCGGAGGGTAATTTTCGGTTGTCCTTCACCCAAGGATGGGGCAGCTGGGGGGGGATTCGTCAATCTGTTGCAACAACCTTCGCTGAATCATTCCTGCGATATCAGTCAAGGGGTGCTTGCTGAAGATTGCGCAGCATTGTTGCGACGTTTTTTCAAGGAGGCACGAGACAAGAGTAAGGAAGCCAATGGCTTACAAGCTCAGTAATGGCCGGTTTCCCCAGGCATTAGTGATGCTTTTTGTTACCGGTGTAAGTATCGTTTTCTGCTATAGTCAGAGTTGTGGAAAGTTCATGTAATAATGTTTAGGTTTTCAGGGTGAAGATGCGATACCTGTTTATTTTACTGGTCCTGACGGTTTCTCCCCTGCAAGCGGGGAAGCCCAATATTCTTTTTATCCTTATTGATGATCTTGGCTGGATGGATCTGCATTGTCAGGGTAATGCCAACCTAAAGACACCGCATATTGATGCCTTGGCCGAGCAGGGGATGCGCTTTACTGATGCTTATGCTGCTGCCCCGGTATGCTCACCAACTCGCGCAGCAATCATGACCGGACAGTCGCCGGCTCGCCTGCATATTACCAATCACCTGCCGCATCAGGATCGGTTCACTCCTGAGGATTCCAAGTTATTGCCGGCTGAAATGCTTGACCACTTGCCCCTAGAGCACGTTACGTTGGCTGAGAGGCTCAGGGAGGAGGCAGGTTACGCCACGGCATTTATCGGCAAATGGCACCTCTACAAGGGCAGGGAGAAGCAATATAACCCGCTGCACCAGGGCTTTGATATCAATATTGGAGGTTGTTCCTACGGTGGTCCACCAACCTTCTTTGACCCATACCGGATTGATTTCCTACCTGATCGGAAGGTGGGTGAATATCTTCCTGATCGACTTGCCGATGAGGCAATCTCATTCATGAAACAACAGGATGCCAAAGGTTCGCCGTTTTTTGTTGCCCTGTGGAACTATACTGTTCACTGGCCGATGGAGGCGCCGGCAAGTTTGGTGGCGAAATACAGGGATCGTCCGCTTAAGGGATACAGAGACCACCGCTATGCGGCGATGATAGAGGCAATGGATGCAGCAATTGGTCGTGTGCTTGGTGCGTTGGAGCAAATTGAGGCGACCGGGGACACAATTGTGGTATTTACTTCTGACAATGGTCCTTTTGGCGGGGTTGGTGATGCTCGTCCGTTGCGCGGGGACAAGGGTCACCTTTACGAAGGCGGTATTCGCGTGCCTCTGATAGTGCGCTGGCCGGGAAAGATACAGGCAGGGGCTGAGAATCCTACACCGGTTATCTCCACGGATTTCTATCCCACTCTGCTCTCTGCAGCAGGCTTGGGTGTGAAGGAAGACAATGTCATTGATGGTGAAGATCTATTACCGCTGTTGATTGGCGGGAAGAGTTTAAAGCGCCAAGCTATTTTTTGGCATTACCCGAACTTTGCATTCCATCGGGATAATCGTCTGGGTTCAGCCATTCGGGAAGGGGATTATAAGCTACTGGAGTTTTTCGATGATCAATCGGTGGAACTCTACAATCTCCGCGAGGATATTGGTGAAAAGATGAATCTTGCAGGGAAGAGGCCAGAGTTGGCAATGCGGCTGAGGGATCAATTACATGCCTGGCGAGCTGGAACAAAGGCAGCGATGCCAAAAAAGAGATAAAGGCAGGTTGTGAATCATTCCTAAGTCCCTTGGTGATGGCGTCTGGCCACATTGGGGTTTCCTCTATCGAGAGGCGGAAGTTCATGAAACCTGACCGAACCTTGCTTCCGATCTATTCCTGTGGCAATGGGTACAGGTCATGCTTAATATCCGAAAACTGACTAAATCAGTTGGTGGCCGCACTCTGTTTGCAGATGCGGATTTCACGGTTAATTATGCCGAACGTGTTGCATTAGTCGGTCCCAATGGGGCAGGAAAATCGACACTGTTTAATGTGATTCTTGCCGAGGATCTCGCAGACAGTGGAACCATTGAGAGGGATGAGTGGACAACTCTTGGGTTTCTCCCTCAGGAGGGAGAGGCTCTGGGGGAGGAAACCGTCATTGAAATTGCCACAGGTAAAGCCGGGGTGATTATCGAGATCGAGGAAACATTGCAGGGCCTAGAGAAGAAAGGCACGGTGGATTGCCCTGAGTATTATCAGGCGCAGGCAAAGTATGACGCTTTAATGGACGCGGGGCTTGAGGCAAAGGCTAAGAAGATGCTGCGAGGGCTTGGATATGAGGCGGATGATTTTGATCGTCCAGCCAAGGAAATGAGCGGCGGATGGGTGATGCGCGCACATCTTGCCAGGTTGCTTGCGATGGAGCCGGACCTGCTGATGCTCGATGAACCTACCAATCATCTTGACCTTGATTCATTGCTTTGGGTTCAGAGGTATCTTCAGGCTTATCCCGGGGCAATATTATTGATTTCACATGACCGGTCGTTCATGGATGACTTGATTCAGACTGTATATGATATCGAGGAGAAGAGCCTTGTGCATTACACCGGGAATTACTCCTCGTTTGAAAAACAGAAGGAGAAGCGTTTTGAGCAGCGCCGTGCTGCCTGGAAAAATCAGCAGAAGGAAATTGAGAAGCACCAGGAGTTCATTGACCGCTTCCGTTCGGTGGCATCGAAAGCGGCTCAGGCACAAAGCCGACAGCGACAGCTGGAGAAGATGGAGAAGCTGGAGAGGCCGAGACCTATCAGGAAAGTGTTCAAGATTAAGTTTCCCCAGCCTTCTCGTAGCGGGCAACGGGTCATTAGCCTGCAAGGCGTGGATATGGCTTATGGTGAACACCGGATTTACCAGAATCTTGATGTTGATATTGAGCGCGGAGACCGTGTTGCGCTGGTTGGGCCGAACGGTGCTGGAAAATCCACCCTGCTCAAAATATTTGCCGGCGCAATTGAGTTTCAGCGTGGAGAGCGTGACCTTGGCCATAATTGCAGGATCGGCTATTTCAGCCAGCATCGCGCGGCTACGCTTGAGCCTGGAGCGACCGTGCTTGAAGAGGTTGTGAAGAGCGCCAAGGACCTCACTGAGGACGAGTGTCGTGGTGTGCTTGGGTCATTCCTGTTCCGTAAGGAGGACGTGTTTAAAAAAACCGAAGTCTTGTCAGGAGGGGAGAAAAGTCGGTTAAACCTGGTGAAGTTCCTGGTTGACCCTCCCAATCTCCTGCTGATGGATGAGCCGACAACGCATCTTGATCTCATGAGCAGTGAGGCGTTGATTGTTGCGTTGGCCAATTACGGAGGATCACTTGTTTTCATATCACATGATGTTCATTTCATCCGGAAATTGGCTACGACTGTTTGGCACATTAACAGGGGAGAGTTGATAAAATATGCCGGTGATTACGATTACTACCTGGAAAAATCGGGAGGCATTTCCGATGCCCGTGCTGCTATAACTTCAGGGTAGCTGGTGATTGTTTGCCACTTGCAACTGCACTAGACAGGAGTGAGGGTTTCAAACTATGCCATTGTCTGATTCTTCAGCTTCGTATATTACAACAGAAAGCGGTTTACAATATCGTGTGATCGAGGAAGGCAATGGTGAAAAGCCCGTGGCTTCCAGTGTCGTGACAGTGCATTACAAGGGATGCTTTGAGAATGGGGATGAGTTTGATAGCTCTCATAAGCGTAATGCTCCGACCACGTTTCCTCTTGGAGGTGTGATTCCCGGGTGGACTGAAGGGGTGCAATTGATGTCAGTTGGCTCAACATTCCAGTTTATCATTCCACATGGCCTCGCATATGGAGAGGCAGGGTTTGGTGATGTCATTCCGCCATCGGAGACCTTGTATTTCGAGATTGAGCTGATTTCTTTCCGGTAATGCCCTCGCAGGCATCACGCGTTGTCGTGGTTGGCGGCGGAGCAGCTGGTTTTTTTGGCGCTATTGCTTGCGCGGAAAGTAGTCGCGACCAGCTTGAGATAACTATTCTGGAGGGATCAAGTGAGGTTCTGCAGAAGGTCAGGATTTCGGGTGGGGGGCGATGTAATGTCACCCACGATCAGGATGACCCACGGATATTTTCCCAGTTTTATCCCCGAGGATCCAGTGCCCTAATCGGTCCGTTGCACCGTTGGCGGCAAAGTGACACCGTGGCTTGGTTTTCAGCACATGGCGTGGATCTTACAGCTGAGAGTGATGGTAGAATGTTTCCTGTAACCAATCGTTCGTCGACTGTGGTGGATTGTCTTCAACAAACAGCAAGCAACCTGGGCATCACCGTAACAACGGGGATGGGTGTTCGTGGGATCGGAATACATTCCGGTGAGGGCTTCAAGATTACCACCCGGGATAAGGGGGAGCTTTCCGCTGACGCCGTGCTGATTGCCACCGGTGGGGTTCGGAATAATCTGGCTCGTGCCCCGGTTGATTCAATACAACACGCCCTTGAGCCGCCCGTGCCCTCGTTATTCACTTTCAGGATTGATGATCCTGAGCTTGTTGATTTGGCGGGAATATCGGTGGCTTCTGCAACCATGAGGGTTCCCGAACGCGGTCTAACAGTTAACGGGCCTGTATTGATCACGCATTGGGGGTTAAGCGGCCCTGCTGTTCTAAGGATGTCGGCATGGGGCGCCCGTGAACTTGAAGCCTGTGGCTATTGTTTTGAGCTGCAAGTGGATTGGTCTGGTGGCAGCGAGTCGGAAGCTTCATTGAGAAGTAAGTTTTCTCATCAGCGGCAATCTCACGGAGCGCGACGTGTCAATAACTCCTCCATCCTGAGTGTGGTTCCGCGGAGATTATGGGGGCGGCTTGTGCGAATGGCTGGTATCCCGGAGGACATCCTTTGGTCAGGTTTGTCCAAGGCGCAGATTACTGCATTGTGTCGTTTTGTTCTTGGAGAAACCATGCAGGTTGATGGGAAGAGCATGAATAAGGAGGAATTTGTCACTTGTGGTGGCGTAGCCCTTCAGGATGTTGACTTAACAACGATGGAGAGTCGCCGTGTTCCTGGTATTTATTTTGCCGGCGAGGTGCTTGATATTGACGGGCTCACCGGGGGGTTCAATTTCCAGAGTGCGTGGACTACTGGGAGGATAGCCGGTGCATCGATAGCGGCAGGATTACAGGGGTGAGCACTTGCCCCGGACCTAATTAATTAACTTTGAAAGCTTAGCGACTATGTCCGGTTTGCTGCGTGCAACATTTGTCACTGTGTCAATGTCTTCACGGAGGTCATAGAGTTCGCTGGTGGTGATTGTGCCGTCATTCACCTTGGCCACCAGTCTATGGTTTTTGGAGCGGACGCTTACTGCATCGCGCCAGTAACTTAATGCATATTGGCGAACAGAGGTTTTTTCTCCACTGAGAACAGGCACCAGAGAGACTCCATCAAGTTGGTGATGTGTTTTTTGGAAGTTTGGCTGACAGAGCTCGACCAGTGTTGGGTAGATATCGATGGTCTCCGCCAGTGCGTGGGTGGTAAGACCACGCTTCATGCCGGGTGCACGGATCATCAGCACACTGCGATTGGCCCGTTCAAAGGGGGTATGCTTGGCCCATTGCTGTCCATCGCCAAGATGCCATCCATGATCTCCCCAGACGATAACAATGGTATTTTTCTTCAGGCCGAATTTATCAAGCCCGTCCAGGACTTTTCCCACTTGGCGGTCGACATACCGCACGCAAGCCAGATAGGCGCGACGGGCAGTATTAGCGGCTTCCCTGCTTAGTGGCCGGGTTTTCTCGTAAGGTGTCGCATATTTAAAGAACTCACCACTGCCATGCCGATATGGGGAGCTGAAGGGCTTTTCGTCAGCGGGTGGTGGAATATCGACATCTTCAAATATATCCCAATCCTGTTTTGGGGCCACGAAGGGCAGGTGAGGTTTGAAGAATCCAAGCCCCATGAAGAAGGGCTTTTCCGCCTTCTTCAGTTCTCCAAGTTTTACGACAGCGGCTTCAGCCATTAGACCGTCGGGTAAATCCGTATCTTTTCTTGCAACGAATTCCATCAAGTTCCTGTGCCCTCCGCCATCTTCACGATGTCTGCCACCGCTGTATGCGAAGAAAATTCCCCAGCCTCGCTTCCATTGCCCCATGGGAGTAGCAAGTTGATTCCATGCCCCGGGGACTTCAGGATGTCCGTTACCCTTCCCGTCATAAGCGAAAACGCGTCCGTCTGCGGTGTGTGATATCTTACCAATGAGCACTGTCTCATATCCTGAGCGCCGAAATAACTCGGGCATCGTCTGTGCGCCAGGGAGTTTTTCCTGCCTGATTGCGGTTGCCCCACTGTAAAGAGCATGATTTTTCATGGCTCCCGAATTCTTTGGTGAGCGTCCTGTTAGCAGTGCGTATCGGGATGCGCCACAGGTAGCTACTTGAACATAGTGCTTCAGGAATGTGACTGAGGTTTTTGCCAAGGAGTCCAGGTGCGGAGTTTTGGCATATTGAGCTCCGTAACAGCCGAGTTCAGGTCGCAGGTCATCTATGGCGATGAACAAAATGTTTGGTGGTGCCTGGCCCCTTGACGGAGAGGCCAGCAGAGGAAGCAGTGTGCACAGTGCCAGTATTCTCGACATGACGATGTCAATTAGGCTTGATATTCGCGATCCCGAAGGATACCGGGCTGGGGAATCGGATATTTGCCGTCAGCATCGGGAAGGATAGGAGGATTGGATTTCAGGGTGAGCCTGTCATTGGTGGGGCCGAATTCATGTTTAAGATTAAGCATTTGGTCATAGCTGATTACTTGCCCGGTATGGGCGGCCATACGACCCATGCTGGTCACAAGGCTGGATTTCAAGCCGCGTTCAACTTCGTTGTGCGGTGTGTTATCGCGAATAGCATCAAGCAGGTGCTTCCATTCGAGTTCATATGGATTGGGTTCTGGTTTATTCCATTTCCATACAAGACCTGGTTGGTTGGGGCGCCTCCAGATCTTCTCTATCTTTTGTCCCTTGTATATGCGTGGGTGCGCAGGCGTGTGACTTGCTGAGGAAATGACCGCGGAACCTTTACTGCCGTGGGCGTAGCTGGCAAACTCCTGTTTACATCCGGTGATATTACGACCGTCCATAAAGAGCTTGGACCCGTCGCTGAATGTGTATTCAACGGAGTAGGTATCAAGGTTCTGGTCGATATAGTCTCCGCGATAATGGCGCCCGCCAATAGCTTGTGCTTCAACGGGCCAGTCATTTTTCATCCAGCAACATTCGTCGATGTTATGAATGAAGAAATCCGAGAATGCGCCTCCTGATAGCCAGAGGAAACTATGGAAGTTTTGGATCTGAAATGATAGTTCGCTTTGGTTGCCGGGATTTTTCTTTGTTCGGCAGCTGGCAACGGGCCCCTGCATCCGGTAGGCACGCATCATATTAATCTCGCCAATTGCACCGTCCTGTATCCGCTTAAACAATTCCCCCCTTGCCTCACAGTGACGGCACATCAGGCCGACTCCGACTTTGAGGTCTTTCTTCTTTGCCTCCTCATTCAGGGCAAACATCCTGCGGGTGGATGGCCCGTCCGGGGTAAGAGGTTTCTCCATGAAGACGTTGACGCCTTTTTCAATGGCTTTCTTGTAGTGCACCCACCGGAAGGCACAGGGAGAAGTAAAGATGGCAATGTCGCCGGCGCGTAGTGTATCTATCGCTTTTGCATAACCATTAAACCCGATATATTGACGCTCTTTCGGGACATCGCATGCTTCTTTGATTTCGGGACGTGCCCTTTGACCAGCCAGTGAGGCATGGCTTTGGTAAAGTCGGTCGGTGTCAACATCCGCCATGGCATAGAGCTTGACGGGGATGGAATTCTTGCTCGCGGTGATGGCATTGGCTACGGCGCCGGTACCTCTTCCGCCACACCCAATGAGTGCAAGGCGGGTGGGATCATTGCCATCTGCCGCATGGACATAGGGGATGCTGATGCCAGAGAGGGCTGAGGTAACCGCAATTTTATTGACGTCCCGCCTATTGAAATTATCCGGGCCGGAAGATACATGTTTTTTTCCCATTTAACAATTGTAGCGGGGTTACTTCTAATTTCCAACCGCTTATATATCGGCATGAATCATGCCTCCGATTCCTGCCATTTGAGCATGGGTTGTCGCTTTTCAATAAAAGTATGTTGTTCTTGTGTTTGAACACTGGAAATCGAGCGATGGATAGTCCAAGTTTCCGCTTAATTAATGTCCGAAACAGAATCAGGAACAGAATCAATGCATGAGCTGACAGTATTGCTCTTTACTGATATTGTCGGATCGGTTGAGTTACAGCAACGCCTTGGGACTGAGGCATACACCAAAGTGGTCGCGCGTCATGATGCTTTGATCCAGTTTGCTTTCGAGCAAGCAGGCACTCCGCCTATTATTCTTAAGGAGACGGGAGACGGGGTGTTGGCAAAGTTTGTCACGGCGAGTGATGCGGTGAACGCTGCGCTTCGCATTCAGGCGTTGTTTTCTCGTGAGGAATGGGAGATTGCCCGGTTGCAGGTGCGCATTGGAATCCATCTTGGCCAAGTGACTGAAATGTCTGAGGAGATTACCGGGGACCGGCGCGCAGTAGGCATGGCCATCAACCTTGCCTCGCGAGTAATGGATCTTGCCGAGCCTAGTCAGATTCTTACAACGCGTTCGGTGTTCGATGATGCCCGGCAGTTCATTTCGGCTCATCCTGCGATTGGCGATGAGAGCTTCAGCCTTCCCGAGTTGCAGTGGCCGGCACACGGTCGTTATCGTTTCAAGGGGTATGATACCCCATTGGATGTGTTCGAGGTTGGAGCCGAGGGTATCGCCCCCTTGAGGGTTCCCTCGGGAAGCAACAAGGCAGAACGTGATGTGGGCGCTGATGGAGAAGCGATTCTTGGCTGGCGTCCCGGGGTCGGATTGTCTATTCCGCGTCGCAAGAACTGGGAAGTAATCCGTAAAATAGGGGTTGGAGGAAGCGGTGAAGTTTGGCTGATTGAACACAAGACCACAAAAGAACAACGTGCGTTCAAGTTTTGTTTCGACGCACAACGATTGCAATCATTCAAGCGTGAACTGACTTTATTGCGCTTGTTGCGTGATGCCCTTGGAAAGCGCAATGACATCGCTTCCCTGTATGAAGTCTCCGTTGAAGAGCCTCCCTTTTATCTCGAGAGTGAATTCGTAGAGACGGGAAACCTTGTCGAGTGGGCCGAATCGCAGGGAGGTATTAATAAGGTGCCGATAGAAGACAGGCTAGATATGTTCGCCAAGATCGTTCGTGCGGTTGATGCGGCGCATTCTGTGGGGATTATCCATAAGGATATCAAACCTTCGAATATATTGATTGCTGTTGAGGCGGGGAAGATTTTGCCCCGTCTTGCAGATTTTGGTGTTGGTCAATTGGCAAGTACTGCCGAAATACACCGTCTTGATATCACCCAGGCTGGATTTACCGGAGAAGTGGATTTAAGCGGGGATTCGACCCTTTCCGGTACCCAGCTTTATTTTCCCCCTGAATATCTTGTTGGCCAGGAACCTTCTGTTCAGGGAGATGTGTATGCTCTGGGGATTATTCTCTATCAGCTGGTCACAGGTGACCTGTCCAAGCCGCTGGGGTCCGGTTGGCAGAGAGATGTTGAGGATGACTTGTTGCGTGAGGATATAGAGCGGTGTGTGGATATGGATCCTCTACGGCGGTTTGCAAGTGCTCAAGGATTGGCTGAGCGGATTTTGAGCCTGGATGAGAGGCGTGTTATTGCCAAGGCGGAGGAGATACGCCATCTTCTTTCCGTGCGCCGGCGACGGTTGCTTATTCTGACGGGAGTGGGAATGGCTATTCTCGGTATTATTGCAACCTTCCTCGGATTTGCGTATTTGCAGCAGAAGGAACTTGAATTACAGGCCAGGACGACTGCTAGAGAGCAGCGTGAGCTGAAGTCACAGGCGAGAACCACGGCCAGTGATCTGGACTTTCAGATTGCCGGGAACCTTCTTGAACAGGATCGATCTGCTGCCGCTGTGGCTCATCTCTCCCGAGCCATTCGCTATAATCCGGAAAATTCAGCGGCAGCACAAAAACTTATGGCCACACTGGCTGCGCGTAACTTCATGCGGCCGGATCGTGCTCCTTTTAGCATGGGCGGGGCGGGACAATTAATTACGACACATGCAATGGCAGTTTCCCCGGATGGCACAAAGCTTGCCTCCGTGTATGCCCTTGGACAAAAGGTTGGCATATGGGATTTAAGCAGTGGAGAATTTTTGGCCAAGGATTTGAATCCCGGTGGGGGGCGCTGTAGCAGGTTGGCGTTTGACGCCTCAGGAGAGAATTTGCTGACAAGCAGTCTGGGAGCGTTGCGATTCTGGAATACGGATAACGGTAAGATGGAAAAGGAGATCAAGGCCGGCAAGGCCCTGTTAAGCAGGGATGGGCGTTACTGGTTAAGGCAGTTTGGTAATCCGAAATTCTCCTTATGGGATTTGGAGAATAATACGCAAATAGAGGAATCCATTCCTGAATTGGGTCGCGCACCTCGCGAGTTCGCCTTTGCTTCTGATGGGAAGCAGCTTCTCGCTTTAAGCCTGCATCAAGTCGGGCAGACATTTGAACGCGTAGTTTCACTGATTAATCTTGATAGGCCTGACAAGAGTCAACCTCAATGGGATGAGCTCTTGCGTTTTAAGGATTCCTATACAGCCCCTCAGCTGTTGCATACCAGTGAGGATTTCTCATTGATGGCATTGGCATTGGAAGACGGATCTGTCGATGTCTGGAGCTTGCCGGATGGCAAGTTAATACAAACCTTTCCTAAGCCTGGCGATCAGGTCATCACGATGCAATTTAGTCGTGATGGAGGGAAACTGGTTATTGGTTACCTGGGAAATGCTGCCTTGATATGGGATATGATAACAGGCGCGCCGGTTGGAGCGCCATTGCATCATGATGGCGGGGTGGTTGGAATCTGGATGAGCCCAAATGGAATCAGTGTTGTTACAGGATCGCTCGACATGACTACAAGAGCATGGGATCTCGGGAGTGGGATAGCATTGACCGAGCCAATGCATCACAGCGATACCCCGGTGGGGGCGGAGTTTCTTGATGGAGGCCGCCGGTTGGTCACTACTTCTTTTGATGGGTTGGCTTGGGCATGGGATCTGGAGGGTAGTGAGGCGTTGAGTATACCTATTGATGTTCCTGATGAGCACATAGCGGCTGTTTCAGTTGGTGGTGAGATGTATGCAAAAGTCGTTAATGCAAAGACCCTGAAGGTATTGAGCCTGGGCACCAGGACTTCTATTTGTCCTGACATCAGACATGATTCAGAGATTCAACTTGCCCAGTTCAGCAAAGATGGCACACGATTGTCTTCCTTTTCCCAGGGGCAGGTTAAACTTACCAGCCTAGAAGATGGAGCAACCATTACTCATCAATTAAAAGGTGGCGGGGAAAGGATTTGGCAGATTGGCCCGAATGGCAATTGTGTTATCACTGCGGATAAAGGGCCCAGGGATAAGGGGCTGACGGGATTCAATGTAACGAATTTCAGTGCTGGAAATGCAGAATCCATTCGGTTTGAAATGAGAGGAAAGGTTACTGCTGTTGCCATTCATGATGATGGAGAACGTCTGGCAATCTCAACGAATAGTGGTGGCTGGTTATCTGAGAGGTCAGCTGAAGGGGAGTATGAGCATCGGCCGTTTGATGCCCTTAGATACGCAATTTCAATGGAATTCAATCATGATGGCACCCGCCTTTTGTGTGGACGTATTGATTATACTGCGCGTGTTTTCCGGATCGCTGACCAGCAGTTGGTCAGCGACCCATTGAGGCATTCTGGTCCGGTGGTTGCCGTTGCTTTTGGCCTGGATGGTTACGATAAGGAGCTTGTCGTAACCTTGTCTTCAACCTTTGAGGACGAGGTGGGTGAACAGTCATTGCAGCTTTGGGATACGGACACGGGAGAGTCTCTTACTCCTACTATTAAAATAGAAGGCCCCAGCGCTAACCTGTGGACTGAATTCTCTCCGGTTCGTGTTGGGATGGGGGAAGAGGGCAGGCAATTATCTGTTGTTTTCAAAGAGGGGATGGCTTCCCTGTGGGACGTTTTCCCGGCCATTAATGGCAAGGTTCCATCCTGGTTAAGTGACCTCGGCGAGTCGGTGGCTGGCAGGAAGCTGGCAGATAATGGCAGATGGGTTAATGTAACATTTGATGAGTATGAAACTTCTCGTGAGCAGGTGTTCCAGCGTGAGACTGCCGGGGGATTGGGAAATTGGGCCAAGTGGCTCATGACGAGGCCTGCAGAACGTCCCACATCGCCCAATTCCCGGATAGGAGTGAGGGAATGGATAGCTCGGCTGACGAGGTCTAGCAATATTGCAGAATTGCGCTTGGCTCTTCGGCTGTGTCCGGATCATCCGACGATGAAAGCATTGCTTGCTGAGAAGCTGTTTATACAATCAGCGGATTCATCCGAGGCGGAATGGTTCCTTAATTCAGCAAGTGAATTCTTTGAGTCTCCGCCAACGAAATTACCTCAACATGTCAGTGATTTTCAATACAGGCAGGGCGAGGAAGCTCTTGAACGTATTAAAAAATGATGACTGTAGGTTCAGGTTATGGGCGTCGATGCTTGTTGAACCATTCAAAAAGCTCAGGGGTGGCATAAGCCGCAGACCAACTGTTGTGGCCGACGTGCTTGAGTGTCGTGAAGCGAACCTTTTTGCCGCCGGACTTTTGGATTGCCTCGACGATTTCCAGGGATCGTTGATAGGGCACGGCGCGGTCCTCGGTGCCGTGGAATGCCCACACGGGAACACTTTTTAATTTCATTGCGTCCTTAGGATCCCCGGCGCCACAGATGGGTGCTACGGCAGCGAAGAGTTTTCCATGTTCTGCAGCCAGCTTCCATGAACCGTATCCACCCATGCTCAGGCCCGTCAGGTAAATGCGTTGCGAGTCTACTGGAAAGCTCTTGCTGATATGGGCAAGTAAATCCAGAACTGCCTGTAGCTGGCCTGCAGAAGTCCAGCGCTGGTCTGCGGGGCATTGAGGAGAGATAATGATATATGGTAGGTTGTCACCTCTTGCTGCCATTCGCGGGGGGCCCCATTTCGCCACGATGCTCAATGGACCCCGGCTTTCGCCACGACCATGGAGAAACAGGATTACCGGCCATTTTTCTGTTGATTTAGCATCAAATTTCTTTGGCAAGTAGAGCAGGTAGGGAACGGATGTACCTGATGCCAGCTTAAATGATTGCTCGACCTGGGAACCAGATGAGGGATTATTCAGAATAAGCAACGGCTGATAAAATGATGCTGGATAGAAGGAAGGATTTAAGTGAAAGGGGCATAAAGGCGGGAATGGTTTCTTTGATATGAGGCTTAGGATTACACCATATTTCTTTTTTGTTGCGATGAGCAACGCATGGATCAGGCGGGCAGTTGCCTGCTGTGTCCGGAAAAGCCTCAATATTGCTTTTTAGGAGGTTTTCGTCGTGATCTTAACGGCTTAAATCCTATAATGAAGAGAAATATCCACACATTTCTCTTCATTACTAATCCTTACCAATACTCATGAAACAAAATGCACCTTATTTTGTTGTTCTTAGCGTGGCATTTTTTTGCTGCATCATCCTTACAAAATTGTATTCCAATGAACAGGAATCACCATCAACTGATGCTTTAAAGAAGGCCTTTATCGATGGTAAGGGCGAGGGATGGATGCCATTGAGCGGCAAGGACTTTGTCAATGTGAATTGTGCAGAGAACACCTGGCGCTGGGAGGATGGGCATGCCTTCTGCACAGGCAAACCTGTTGGCGTGATTCGCATGAAGAATCCAATTAAGAATTTTGAATTGGTATGCGAGTGGATGCACAAGAAGGATGGAGGTAATTCCGGTGTCTTCGTGTGGGCAAGTCCGGCTTCCATCAAGAATCTGGAAGCAGGGAGGGGAAGGCTTCCTCATGGAATTGAAGTTCAGGTTCTTGACCTGGGGTATGCGGAAAAATACACCAAAAAGCACAAAAAGCCGGCAGACTGGTTTACTTCACACGGGGATGTTTTTCCAACCGGTCCGGCAAAAATGAAACCGTTTCCGCCGGTGGCTCCAAATGGCAAACGCAGTTTTCCCAGTAAGGAACTGACCAAGGGGATTAATCAGTGGAACCATTATTACGTTCGAGCCATTAACGGTGAGGTGCGACTCTGGGTTAACGGCGAGGAGGTTTCGGGGGGTACCGGTTGCAAGCCCGCAGAAGGATACCTTTGTCTTGAGAGCGAAGGTTCACCGGTGGAGTTCAAGAATATCCGTATCCGGGAATTGCCTTAAAAGTCATCATGTTCCCGGGCATATGGATATGGTGCTGGGAGTAGCACAATGCCAGGAGAGTAGGTCAGTGAGGATGATCACAAGGAAACCTTGAGGTCTTGCCGTCCTGCAATAGATGACATTCCGGCAATGCTTACTTTTGCGCGCATGCTCCTGATGGGCCAACAATCGTGATTTACGCGTTCCGTTGAACGCGTCGAACGGCCTCTCGTGCGCTTATTCTACCTGGGCGATGTCGCGTAAGGATTTCTTCTCCGGTGCGCGCCTGTTAAGGTGCTTGGTGATTCTGGTAATGGCACATTCAGAAGTGAGGTCATGTTTTTCACGTAAAACAGGGATGTTTCCATGTTCAATGAATTCATCAGGCCAGCCTATTCTCACTACCGGGGTCTTGATTCCTGCATCATTCAGGTGCTCGATGACTGCCGCTCCAAAGCCGTTTTTCAGCACGTGATCCTCGAAGCTGCAGATTACCTTTACCTTGCCAGCCATTTCCTCAATTGCCTTGGTATCCAAAGGTTTGATGAATCGTGGGTTCATGAGGGATACAGAGTGTCCCATCGCTTCAAGTTTTTCCCGGGTTTCCTCCGCTAGCGAGAAGAGATTTCCAAGCCCGATAAGTCCTACATCGTCTCCATCAGTGATAAGTTCGGCCTTTCCAATCCGGAGCCTTTCGGGTTCAAGTTTTGGTTTTGCGCCGCTACCGGCACCTCGGGGATAGCGGACGGCAATTGGTCCGTCATTGTAACAGGCCATTGTCCATAGCATGTCAATGAACTCCTCCTCGTCTTTGGGTTGCATAAAAACGAAGTTTGGCACGTGACGCAGATAACCGATATCAAACAGTCCATGGTGGGTAGGACCGTCATCGCCAGAAAGTCCTGCGCGATCCATGCAGATCCTCACCGGCAGGTTCTGTATGCCAATATCGTGCACCAGCATATCAAAGGCCCTCTGCATGAATGTCGAATAGATGGTTAGGAATGGCTTAATCCCCTGGGTTGCAAGACCGCTTGCAAAAAGCGCGGCATGTTCTTCGGCGATTCCCACATCAAAATATCTGGCAGCAACATCCTTGTCGTCACGGAATGCTGAGAGGCCGGTTCCCCCCGGCATGGCTGCTGTAATTGCCGTAATTTTATTGTCTTTTCTGGCGAACCGGGTCAGGAATTTCCCGTAGAGCTCGGAGTAGGTTGGCGTGTCGCTGGCGGCGGTTTCACCGGTTTCAATTTTGTATTTTCCGAGGCCATGGAACTTGTCAGGTTTGTCCAGGGCAGGTTTGTAGCCGCGCCCTTTTTCCGTAATAATGTGCAGGATGACCGGCTCTTTTTGTTCCTTGAGAAACTCAAAAGTTTTAATCAATAAGGGCAGGTCATGTCCATCGATAGGGCCATAATAACGCAAGCCAAATTCCTCAAATATCACACTCGGAACCAGGACATTTTTGGCTCCTTCTTCAACTTTTGCAGCGATGCGGCGGGCTTGTTTGCCCATGATTTTCTCTACGAAATTGGCAGCAGCATCATGGAGGCCGGCGTAGGTTTTACTGGTCGTGATCTTGTTGAAATATTTTGCAATGGCGCCAACATTTTTGTCGATTGACCATTCATTGTCGTTAAGAACGACAATGAATGGGCTGTTGAGGCTGGCGATATTGTTTAGTGCCTCGAATGTGGGGCCACAAGTGAAGGCTGCATCTCCGGCAACGGCGATAACATGGTTATTTTCTTGCTTGAGCTCCCGTGCTGCAGCCATTCCCAGCGCGGCAGATAGTGCGGTTCCTGCATGCCCGGCGCCATAACAATCGTGCTCATTTTCCTTGCGAAGGAGAAAGCCGTTGAGTCCCTCGTATTGGCGGATGCTATGAATCCTGCTCCAGCGACCAGTGAGCATCTTATGGACATATCCTTGGTGAGAGACATCAAATAAAAATTTATCTTTTGGCGAGTTAAATACTTTGTGCAGGGCGATTGTGAGTTCAACCACGCCAAGATTTGGGCCGAGATGTCCACCGGTACGCGAGAGATTTTCAATCAGTTCACGGCGAATTTTTTCCGCAAGCGCAATGAGTTCCTGATCGGGTAGCGACTTAAGGTCTGCGGGGCTTCCTATGTCCGGCAAAGAACCGGGTTTAGAGGAGTTGGATTCCTTCATTTGGTTTTTCCTCTGCTTCTGCGGGGGGGGTGAGAGTTGCTTGTCCGGATTCCTGGATGGTGGAATTGCGCTCTTCGAGCGGGGTCAGGCAATTTTCTCCTGAACCGAGTTCTTTATTTATCTGATCAATTTTGGAACGTGCTGTTTCAATGCGCTGCCGACATTGTTTTAAGAGCTGCGTTCCCTCTTCGTAGTCTTTTAACAGGTCATCAAGGGGAATGCGTTCGGTTTCCATGCGCTCGATGATGGTCTCGAGATTTTCCATGGCTTCCTCAAAGCGTAGTTCCTGCTTTTTTGGAGTTTTATTGGTACGGGGCATAATGGATCGGGACTTATTCAATCAGGCACAGTAGCATTCTCAGATCCGCACGAAAGTGAACTTTATTATCTTCGATAATGAGCCTGCGGGGATGGGGGATCATTCTCCGGCTTCTTCAAGGTAGAAGAAGCCCTTTGTAAACATTGCCCTATTGAGCTTACTGAAATCCATGTCTTTCATTGAGGCGATCATGGTGTCTCCGGCTTGCGTCCAGGATGCTGGCTGTAATCCCCGCAAACCCGCAAAAGCGACCGCCTGGCCGGTAATGAGTGGTGCCCAATGTCGCTCCTTGCCATAGATCATTTTGAGGAGTGATTTGTTCGATGTTTTACGGGTCAGGAGTAGCCCGGTGAGAGGTTGTCCTTTTTGTTCAGCTAAGAGCTTGATCTCACGCATTTGCTGCGGGGTTACAGGTAACCATAATGCTGATCGGTCGCCATACCAGGCAACCGAGGCGGGAGCGTCTGAAACGATAATTGCTGCGGGTTCTGCCTGATCACGAATATGGGAGATCTGAAGGGCTTGAGTGTTTAAGTCCTTATGCCGGAATGAGGAGCGAATATTCGGTACTAGGCCAAGTAGCATGGGTGCGCTACTTAACACCACAGTGATTATCAGGTGGCTGTTCCGGATCAGTGGCAAATTTGTGGAGAATCCTATTCGGCCCCATAGGATAGAGATAAATGCCAGTCCGTAGGCTGTCATTATTGGGATAAAAAGCATATGCAATTGATTGGCATCAAATGCCTGATCGGGTAAGCCGAAGAGTGACATTCCCATTACGGCAAATAACCACATGGTGAGGATTGGCCAACGGAAGTTAGCAATGCTGCGACGCTTGAAGGGATGGAGCAGAGAAAGGAAGAACAGGGGGGCTACGGCAATGGATCCCAGGAAGGCGTAGAGGCCGTTCAACTGGGCAATAGAGGTATTAATGATTTTTGTATAGAATCCTGCACCGAAGATGTTTTGGCTGGGCGGTTCATAGTTTCGGTAGATGTATTCTTCTCCAACGCTCATTCCCCCCAGTATTGAATAATAACCTGAGCCAAGAGGAGTTCCAGTGATCTGAATATTGCGGATTGCCCAGGGCGATACTATTGCCAGGAAAACCAGTAGCATCAGAATTGCGGCTACCCCCCGTGGTTTGAAATATATAGCGGTAAATATGAGTAATCCAACGAATGGCCATATTGCCAGCCAGTGAGCGAGGGCCAAGGTTCCGAAGGCACCAGCACAAAGCAGCAACCAGATTAGAGGTTTACGTTCACTGATTTCTGACTCGAGCGCCTTATATAGAAAGTAACAGGCACAGGTAAACAGGAAAAGCATCAGCATTTGAGGCAATCCCGATTGCGAGAATTGCCAGAGCATTTCACACAACAGCATAAGCAGTGCCGTAACACTGCCGATTTTCGCATCAAAAATTCCAGCCACCAGGAGGTATGTCATCACTATTGATGCCAACAGGAAAAGAATAGAGACGCCTGTTATTACACGATCCAGTGGATAGACGGATTCCTTACCATTCCATTGGAAATCATCCTCATAGAACTTTAGTGCAATGGAGTTTAATAGAGGGTTTAAAGGGGCGTGGTAGGTGTCATGTAGAGAGGTTAGCGTGACACTATCGCTGTGTTTTACAGATTGCTGAAGAGAGAGGGGGCGGATCAACTTTGTCTTGAAGCCGTTGCCACGAGCAACTTCTCGGGCAATTTGTGCCTGCTCGAGGCCCTTCTCATGATTCAATCCCCGGAACCCGGGAGAAAGGTAGAAAAAAGTCAACCCAATCAGGAGTAGCAGGAATAATGCGTACCGAATAATGATGGCCGGGTTCAGTTCGCCATTGGATGAGGAAAAGGTATTTCTCAGAGACATAATCGCGGGATTAAGTAACAGTCTCTGTCAAAGAGGAGGCAAATCAAGCAGGTTGTAATGGAATGCAATATCTCGGGATGACGGGATCTCATCCGTGAACCTCTGCTTTTAGCTTGCGCTGAAGCGTGCGCCGGCTAATCCCGAGCAGTTTTGCTGCCTCTGTTTTATTGCCACGCGTGTGGGCTAGCGCTTCTCCGATCAGTTGCGTTTCGGCCGTTGCAAGGTTGTATTGATTCTCGGCGGGTTTTTCGTGGGTGGCATGTGAGGCGGCGGGAGTTGATGAGCCATTACGCAATACCGCCGGGAGGTGTCGCAATGTGATTTTGGATCCATTGCTCATGACCACCCCGTGCTCAATCGCCGTGCGCAATTCGCGGACATTACCAGGCCATTTGTGGGCAGAGAACGAGCGCATGACTTCATTGGAAAGTTCGTTGATGGGCTTCCCGTTTTCTTCAGCCAATTCCTTCAAGAAGGCATTAGCGAGCAGGGCAATGTCTTCGGTTCTCTCACGCAGGGGAGGCAAAGTAATGCGAACCACATTCAGGCGGTAGAAAAGATCTTCACGGAATTCCCCGCTTTTAACCAATTGTTCGATATCTTTGTTCGTGGCAGTTAACAGGCGAACATCGATTTTGATAGGTTGATTTCCCCCGACCCTCTCAATGGTGCGTTCTCCCAGCGCACGTAACAGTTTAACCTGTGTGGGAATATCGATCTCTCCTATTTCGTCAAGGAACAGGGTTCCACCGTCAGCCTGTTCAAAGCGTCCGATACGTTTTTCCGTGGCACCGGTGAAAGCACCCCGTTCATGTCCGAAAAGTTCACTCTCGAGAAGTTGCGGGGAGAGCGCGGCACAGTGCACAGTGACGAGTTTTGATTTAGGCCTGCCACTCAGATTGTGTATGGCTTTAGCGACCAGCTCTTTGCCTGTTCCGTTTTCCCCGTCAATGAGGACGGTGGCTCTTGATGGGGCAACCTGCTCAATGGTTTCAAACACAGGCTGCATGGCCGGCGACTTCCCCAGTATGTTTGAAACCGTGAATTCTTTTTCGACCTGTTTCTTTAACTGCGCATTTTCCTCTTGTAGGGAACGGGTGGTGATGGCGCGTTTGATAAGGATTTCCAGTTCATCAATATTAAGAGGCTTGGTGACGAAGTGATATGCGCCGCGTTTCATTGCTTCCACCGCGGTGTCAACCGAACCGTATGCAGTCATCATGATACATATTGGATTGGAGGGTATTTCAAGGGCCTTGTCGATGAGTTCCATGCCGTCATCAGCACCGAGCCTGAGGTCAGTCACCAGAACGTCGACAGTCTCGTTCTTGAGCACATCCATGGCGCCCTTGATATCCGCGGCGATGTAAATATCGAACTCATCCTCCAGAGAAAGTCGGAGTCCCTCGCGGGTGTTTTTCTCGTCATCGACGATCAATACCGTATACATAACTAATGAGTTGCCAAGCAGTTGGGGTTAATCGCTTCCTGAATCGGGAAGAAGTCGCGCTGAGCGGGAGAAGCGCGGCAGGAAAAGCGTCACGGTTGCACCTTTGCCCTCCTCACTGGCGATTTCAATTTCCCCGCCGTGTTCACGAATGATGCGCCGGATGATTAGTAAGCCAAGACCGGTTCCCGATTTCTTTGTGCTAAAGTAAGGCTGGAAAACATTGGACATGTTTTCGACCGAAATGCCTTCTCCACTGTCAGTAAAACTAACCGTAACATACTCGTCGGTAAGGTCACTGTGGACAACAATCGATCCTCCCGATGGTGTTGCTTGGGTGGCATTTTTAACGACATTGTATAAAGCTTGCTTAATCTGATCAGGGTCTAGTTGCAGAGGAGGAAGTGCTGAGTGCAATTCAAGGGTGAGTTGTAATCCACGGTCATTAAGTTCCGGTTCAAGGAAACGCATCGCTTCTCTTACCAACTCATTAATTTCAGTGGGCTCGAACCTTGGTTGCGATGGGCGGATCGCTTTTAAGAACTGGTCAATGATATGATCGAGGCGTTTAACTTCAACCGTTGATGTCTCGATCAGTTCGCGTAGTTCTGCCTCATAAAGTTCAGGAACTGCTTTTTTCAATTTCCGCTCGAGGAGCTGAAGATGAATATTCATGGAGTTAAGCGGGTTGCCTATTTCATGTGCAACTCCAGCAGCAAGCATTGTAAGTGCTCCGGCTCGTTCAGATTCTAGCTTCTCCTCCTCACCCTGTCGTGACTCTGTGATGTCCCGTACCAGCATGACATATGCGGTGCTTTCCAACTCTTCTTTTAATTCCACCGGTTTGATATAGAAATTGAGATACCGGTTTTCGGGATAGAATACTTCAAGATCACGAGATACAGCTTCGTGTTCGCCGGAGATCAGTGAATCCCAGTCGAGTCCGCGCACTTTCTCGGTTATATGGGTTCCTGTCGCCTCATCAGGATTGAGTCCAAACAGCCTGCAGGCACCGCGGTTAATGTAGCGGATGTCACCCCTTGCATCAGCGACGATGACACCTTCCTGCAGGGCATCAAAAATACTTTTGAAGAAACCGCTTTCCTCCGACAGGCGATTGAGGAATGCCTGCACTTCTCCAGGTTCAACGCGATCAACACGCTCGATTAGCTTGTCAACAAAGCGGGATTTCATCAAGATGGTTGGTGATGAATCATAAGGAGGTAAGAATGGTAATCTGCACTTTTCCCAGCATGGAAAAAGCGCGACAAATTGGCACAGTGCTGGTACAAATGCAACTGGTTGCCTGTGTCAATTTGATACCTGGAATCCAATCGATTTATTGCTGGGAAGGGAAAGTTGAGTCGCAGGAGGAAGTCATAGCGTTTTTCAAAACAAGTGCTGCTCGATATCAGCAATTAGAGGAAAAGGTAATTGAGATGCACCCTTATGAAGTGCCAGAGCTCGTCGTTGTGGACTTGGCAGCCGGATTTCCGGCCTATCTGCAATGGGTGTTGTCCTCGACGCAATCTACGGAAGAAAAATAATGAGGCTTCCCAGTGCGGTAAGATTGAGGGAAAGTTATCCACGTGGGTGGAACTTACGGTGTATTTCCTTCAGTCGCCGTTCATCCACATGGGTGTAGACCTGCGTGGTGCTGATATCCGCGTGACCGAGCATCTCCTGGATGATTCTTAAATCGGCTCCTCCACTGAGCAGGTGTGTGGCAAAGCTGTGACGTAGCTGATGAGGATGGACGGCATTGGCTAGACCTGCGCCTTTGGCTCGTTCACGCACGATTTGCCAGATGCGTGATGAACTTAGCCGGGTTCCTCGAACCGAAATGAAGATGTGGCTGGATGTCTTAGGCCTTACCAATTTCGGTCGGCCGTTATCAAGGTAATGCTCGACTTGTTGACGCGCTTTACTGCCGACAGGGATAACCCGGGTCTTGTTTCCCTTGCCAGTTACACGAATGAAGCCCTCCTCAAGGTACATGTTTTCGAGCCGCGAGCTGATGACCTCGGCAAGTCGCAATCCGCTGGCATAGAGCAACTCGAGGATGGCACGGTCACGCATGCCCAAAGGGGTTTGTGTTTCCACCGACTCCAGCAGGAGCTCGACGTCATGCTCGTTAAGTGTCTTGGGCAGTATTTGGCCAGGTCGCGGCGCAAGAAGGCTTTCAGCGATATCTTCAGTAATGCTCCCTTTGCCGGCGAGGTGGCGGAAGAATATTTTGAGGATCACGATGACTTGCCGGATACTTGATGGGGCAAGGCCGTTTCTTTTGCGCTCGGAGAGGTATTCAGAGAGTTGCTCGGTGCTAATGCATCCCGGGCCCGAGGATCCGTGGGCGGTCTCCACCCATTGGGCGAAGTTTTCCAGATTGCGGCGCACTAGTGTTTGGTAATTGGAGGAGAGCCCGCGCTCGGTTGCCAGGTGCATGATGAAGAGGTCGATTGCCGACTCCATGTCTGGTGAAATATTCAAGGTTACTCAATCTCGGTTCAAATTACGGGTTTGTCGTTCTTGAAAGACAGGTTACAAAGCCATTAATCATTGGCATTCAATGGGTTGTATTTATAATTTTGGCCTTTCATGGGATAGGAGAGATCAAACTTATCTTTTATCTTATTAGGGAAGTGGGGGGGATCTGTGGTGATTCTTGATGACTTGAAGCAAAAGTTTTAGGGCGGGGTCCCGCATGGTACCGTGGTTAAATCCATCCAGTTCGTAGAGTTTGGTATGGGTATGCTTGGCAACTTTCATCATTCGAGCCAAGTATGCGTTTTCTTCATAACGGCCGAGTAATTCCAGTTCCCTGTCACCTGTAATAAGGATCAGTGCTGGAGCATCCCTTCGAACGTGGTAGAGCGGTGCAAAACGATCAATGATAGGCTGTTCCCCAGGAATGCCTTTTTCTTCGCGTGGAGTGAAGTGGGTAATCGTGTGCCCACTGAGGGGCACCAGACCGGCAATGCGGTTGGCATCGATGTCGTGCGCTGCCAGATAGTTTTTATCCAAGCCTACCATGCTGGTTAGGTAACCGCCGGCGGAATGGCCAGATATGAATATTTGATCTGCGTTGCCTCCGTATTTTGTGATGTTACGGAATGTCCATGCGACTGCGGCAGTCGCGTCTTCAATATACGCCGGGCACTTTACCTTGGGAAATAACCGGTAATTGGCAGCGATTACTGCAATGCCCTGGTTTTTCAGGGCGGGTGGAATTGATTTCTTCCCACCGCGCAGACCGCCACCGTGAAACCAGACGACAGTGGCGAAGCCCTTTGATTGTTCGGGATAATATAGATCAAGCCGGCAACGTTTATCCATGTAGTCGTCCCATCCTTCCGAGGATTTATCACGATAGGGAACGTTTTCTATCAGTGCGTAATCGGCTCCTTCAGATTGCGATGGCCATGTGAAAGGTTGGATAAGGAGGGATATGACCAGCAGAAGCAAGCTTTTAGGTCGCTGGTGCAATTGTAACAGAGCAATGATCATGGATAACGTAAAATACGTCCACAAAATCAACCTTGCCTGATATTTCTGCTCCTAAATTCGTCGGTGCAGACCTCTAACCAGGGCATGAGTGGTTCTATCATGGCTGTGAATGAACCGATGAATGCATGAAATTACTTTCGTCCACGTGCGGTTACTAATATAGTGTCCGCCCGCGCGTTAGGGAGTGCCATTGATGCCCAAGGTATACATAAAGACATACGGTTGCCAGATGAACGAGCGTGACTCGGCTCAGGTGGCTAGGATGTTGACTGACAAGGGATACCTGATGACTGAAGAGCAGGCAGAGGCGGACGTGGTGTTAATCAATACATGCTCGGTGCGTGATATGGCCGAGCAAAAGGCTCTGAACAAGATGAGTTCGATGCTTCATATGCGTAAAACCCGACCGCATATGGTGTACGGGTTTATGGGGTGTATGGCGCAGAGCCGGGGAGAGGAACTCATTGGTGCCGGGGCTAATCTGGTAGTGGGCACGCAGAAATATCATCGTGTTGCCGATTATGTGTCGGAGATCTTTCAGGCACGCGAGGATTTCCGCATTGAGGATTTGCGCACTTCAATCGTTGACACTGAAGAAGAGGAGGGGTCACAGAATACGATTCGTGACGGAGCCGCTTCGGAGAACGCGGCAACAGCATTTGTGTCGATAATGCAGGGGTGTAACATGAAGTGCTCATTCTGTATTGTGCCCTATACACGGGGCGCCGAACGCAGTCGGCCTATTGCTGATGTTGTGGATGAAGTAGAGCGATTGGCAGCCGGCGGGGTGCGGGAGGTGACCTTGCTGGGGCAAATCGTCAATTTGTATGGACGCCATGAGTTCCCCGCGGTTAATGGCAAGAGCCCATTCGTGCAATTACTAGAGAAGGTGGCAGCCGTTGATGGAATCGAAAGGGTGAGGTTTACCTCTCCTCATCCTGTGGGATATAAGCAGGATTTAATTGATGCTTTCGGCATAATTCCCGAGCTTGTTGAGCATGTTCATTTCCCTGTGCAGTCCGGATCAGACAAGATCCTCAAGCGGATGCGTCGTCCCTACAAGATAGAGAAGTTTGAGCAGTTGGTTGCTCGAATGCGAGCGGTAAACCCTGAGATGGCCATTACCACTGATATTATCGTGGGCTTTCCCGGAGAGGGCGAGGAGGAGTATGCCGAGACACGTGCCTTGTGCGAGAGAATTCGTTTCGATAATGCGTTTGTCTTCCGCTATTCAAAGCGCAGGGGGACGCCGGCGGCGGAGATAGAGGAGGATGCTCAGGTTTCCGAGTTGGTGAAAGAACAGCGTAATCAGGATTTATTGAAGGTGGTTGACCGTATCGGCACCCAGAAGAACATGGGTTTGGTAGGAACCCGTCAGCAGGTATTGTGTGAGGGCCCAAGCAAGCGTAGGGCTGAAAAACTTACCGGCCGCACGCGCACCAACAAAATTGTTATTTTTGATGGTGAGAGTGAACGGCTTGCCGGAAAGATTTTTGATGTGAAAATTGAACATTGTACCGGGTATGTATTGTATGGTAACCCCTTGTTGAATCTTTAGGCCAATGACCCGTCATCTCTATTGTGATTTTCTTACTATGCAGGCCGTTGGCCTGATTATCGGTTTCCTGTTGGTAATAACGCATGCCCTTGCGCTCGTGAAACCGGCAATGGTGAAGGATTTCCTCAGGGACTTTCCGCGGCACCGGGGAATCGGGATTAGTATCCTTGCCGTTGACTTTATCTGGGCTTTCTGGCTGATCGGAAATATAGACCTGGGTGAGTTCTACACTTGGGAGAACCCGATCCGTATTGTTTTACCTGTTTGTTTCCTGCTCTTCATTTTCTTTGTTGAGGAATTTCTTGCTGTTCGCGCTACCGGAATCTTGCTCCTGTTGTTGGCTTGCCCGGTATTGGATGTGGCTTTCCTGAGGGAGCCAGCAACCCGGCTGCTGCTGCCATTGCTTGCTTATGTATGGATTCTACTTGGCCTTTTCTGGATTGGAATGCCTTACCTGATGCGTGAACAGATTGCTTGGGTGAGTGGCAATAACGGGAGGTGGCGTATTTTTTCCGGGGCAGGTCTGGTTTATGGCGTTGCTTTGGTTGTCTGTGCTGTGGTGTTTTGGGGAGTCGCGAATTCGTAGCAGAAGCACTTAAGCGCCTGTGATTAATAGCTGTGACAACCGGCATACGAATTGTGGATATCGCGTTGCTAAGTAATTGCGGATACATTGGAGGCAATTAACCGGATATTGGCTTTCTGTAGCAATTCATGGGAAAGGTGCTCGTTATTCGTGGAGGTGCGATCGGTGATTTTATCCTGACACTGCCGGCTATTTCCCTCTTGAGGAGTGGCCTTCAGGATGCGCGGATCGATATACTGGGCTACCGGCCGATTGTTGATTTGGCTGCTGAGGCAGGGTTGGCGGATTCGGTTCGTTCAATCGAACACGCAGCCCTTGCCGGATTCTTTGCGCCGGGGAGTGAACTTGACAGGCAATGGTGTGACTACTTCTCGGGGTTCGACCTTGTCGTGAGCTACCTGCATGACCCTAATGGTTATTTTCGGGGGAATCTTGCGCGTGCAGGTGTACCGGAGCTGCTTGAGGGGATTCCACGGGTTGATTGTTCAACCGGCGAACATGCGTCATGCCAATTGGCAGGCATTCTTGGGAATATTGCACTTTTCCTTGATGACCCATCGCCAAGTATTAATCTGCCGGACGGGGGAGATAACATTCCTGAAAATAGTATCGCCATTCACCCGGGCAGTGGCGGAGTTGCCAAGAACTGGCGACTTGAGGACTGGATTCGTCTGGGTGAAGCGATCGCTTTAGATAAA
The DNA here is from genome assembly GCA_024229495.1 of Verrucomicrobiaceae bacterium. Taxonomy (GTDB): domain Bacteria; phylum Verrucomicrobiota; class Verrucomicrobiia; order Verrucomicrobiales; family DEV007; genus CACIUL01. Next base: position 33,458 of record JAAESJ010000345.1, read on the forward strand.
GGAGAGCCTAGGATATTGTTGATTACCGGGGAGGCAGAGGAGGAGAAACATGCTGAGTTGTCAGCAGCATGGTGCGATGCCGGTGTCATTTTCCAGCATGCGCATCACTGGCAATTGCCTCGCTTGGGGAGTGCGCTATCGAAATGTCGTCTTTTTCTCGGCCATGACAGCGGGATTTCTCACTTGGCTGCAGCTGTTGGAACTCCATGCCTTTTGCTTTTTGGCCCTACCGACCCCGCCATTTGGGCGCCGGCTAACCCCGGGGTGGAGGTGTTGTGCAGTGAGAGCGGAAGGATGGGTGATATCCAATACCAGGATGTGTTAAAAAGGGTGTCAGAGCTTTTAAGTTGCTTGTAACTCACCATGAATTTGCTATTTAATCGTGAGTATGTCTGAGCGGTTTTCCACATTTTTGTTTTTTGGTGCACCTGGCAGCGGTAAGGGGACACAGGGGCGTGTGCTTGGCCAGATACCGCGTTTTTATCACTGTGCTTGTGGGGAGGTTTTCCGCTCACTGGATACCCGCACAGACCTTGGTAAGGAATTTGTTGAATATTCGAGTCGCGGGGAACTGGTGCCTGATGACATTACCGTGAAACTCTGGAAGGCAGCCATTGATGCCAAGGTTGATTCCCATGCGTTCAAGCCCGACATCGACTTTTTGGTGCTTGATGGCATACCTCGTAATATCGGGCAAGCCAAGCTGATGGATGAGCATTGCGACATTGTCCAGGTATTCCATCTCAGTTGCCCAGAGCGCGATGAATTAAGGCGGCGAATCCGTAAGCGGGCGTTGAAGGAAAACCGGCTTGATGATGCTTCAGATGAAGTGATTGAGAACCGGATGCGTCAGTATGAAGATGAAACCAAGCAGCTATTTGATTATTATTCACCGGAACTACTGACCAACATCAATGCGCAGCAGCCCCCCATTAAGGTGTTGCAGGACATTATTTACAGAGTTACTTCGTTGCGAGTCTGGCAGGAAACAGCAAATGAGGTGTATTAACTGCCGGATTGGAATCATGATACAGGTTGCAGTGGCGTGAAGGTTGTTTTTTTCGGGACAGGCGATATTGGCTTACCCAGCCTTGAGGCTCTCATCGCCTCCCGCGAGCATGAATTACTTAGTGTTTTCACCCAGCCGGATAAACCATTTGGACGATCAGGAAATCTGAAGGCATCCGGACCAAAGAGGATTGCGCAAGAAAACGGAATTAAAGTGCATCAACCTGAAAGCATGCGCGCAATGGACAGCGTGGAACTGCTTCGTGGTTATGATCCTGATGTTGTCGTCGTCGTGGCCTACGGGCAGATTCTGTCCAAACAGGTGCTGGAGATACCTTCTGGTTTCTGCCTGAACCTGCACGCATCACTTTTACCGGCACATCGCGGAGCTTCGCCCATACAGGCAGCCATCCTTGCGGGTGAAAGGGAAAGTGGCATGACAGTAATGTATATGGACGAGGGTCTTGACACAGGAGATATCCTGCTAGCGCATAAAATTGACCTTGTCCCTGAGGAAACCGGCGGTTCATTACATGACCGTCTGGCTGAGGTTGGTCCGCTTGCCTTGATGGAGGCATTGGAGCTGCTTAGGGATGGCAAGGCGCCGCGTGTCGTGCAGGATCACAATACGGCAAGCCATACGGGAAAATTGAAGCGCGGGGATGGAGCCATTGACTGGACATTAAGTGCAGCTAGTCTCTATCGCCTGATACATGCCTTTGATCCCTGGCCGGGAAGCTTCACCGCGTTAAGTGACGGCACGGCAATAAAGGTTTTCCCCCGGGTTGAGGTTTTGGGCGCACCAGATCCTGACCCGGGTAAAGTCATTGAGGCCAGCAGGGATGGTATTATTGTTGGCTGTGGAGAGGATGCACTGCGGATACTGGAGGTTCAGCCGGCGGGCAGCCGGAGGATGCCGGTTATTGATTTTCTTGCAGGCCGGAATTTGCGGGTGGGGGATTGCTTAGCCGGAGATAGCTAAGGAAATAGCTTTTCAAGCTGCCTGGTTTGTTGTTCTCTTGGAAATTCTTTTGCCACAAAAACATGTCCGATCCCATCCTCCGGAGAAATTTCAAACGCGTTGTCCTTAAACTAAGCGGTGAAGCATTGCGTGAACCTGGCAGCCATGACAACATCTCTCCCGAGATCGTTGAAACCATGGCGGAGCAGGTCAAGCTTGCTCATCAGGCCGGTATTGAGATTGGAGTGGTCGTTGGTGGTGGGAATTTCTGGCGCGGCATCAGTGCCAGCAACAGGGGCATGGAGCGCGCAACAGCCGACTACATGGGAATGCTGGCCACAGTGATGAATTCCCTGGCCCTGCAGAGTATGCTCGAGGACATGGGGGTGCCGACCAGGGTCCAGACGGCCATAGATATGAAGAATGTTGCTGAACCCTTCATTCGCAGGGTGGCAACGCGTCATCTGGAGCGTGGAAGGGTAGTGATATTCGGTGCAGGAACCGGCAACCCGTTTTTCTCTACCGATACCACGGCAGCCCTTCGGGCAAGTGAGATTGGTGCCGATGTCGTGCTTAAAGGAACCAAGGTGGACGGAGTTTACGATGCTGACCCTGCAGAGAATGCTGATGCCAAGCGTTATGAAAGCGTCACGTTCCAGGAATGTCTGCAAAAGCGTCTCCGGGTCCTGGATTCCACAGCCTTTAGCTTGTGCATGGACAACTCCAAGCCGATCATTGTTTTCGACATGACGGTGAAGGATAATATTCGCAAGGCGCTGATTGGCGAACCGGTTGGCACCCTGGTAACCGCCGAGGAAGATGAGTAGCGTGTCCTTTACAGGTAATTAGAACCCCGAAGCATCAAGATTAATGGATAAAGAATCACTGAACGCTGAAACCAAGGAGGCCATGAGAAAGGCCGTCGAATACACTTTACACGAATTTTCCAGCGTACGGACCGGGAAGGCATCGCCGGCACTGGTGGAGAATATCGATGTTCAGGTGCAATCATACGGTTCAACGATGAAACTCAAGCAGCTTGCGGTCATTTCTTCACCGGAACCCCGTTTACTGATGATATCTCCCTTTGACCCCTCAACCGTTCAGGATATAGAGCGAGGAATCAAGGAATCCAAGCTTGGCATCAACCCGGCAGTTGATGGCAAGATGATACGGTTGCCGATCCCTGAGCTTTCCGAGGAACGTCGCAAGGATCTGGTTAAGTTGGTAAGGCAAATGGCGGAGGAGGGGCGTGTGCGTGTGCGGTCTTCACGCAAGCAGGGGATGGATGGCGTGAAGTCGCTAAAGTCTGACGGTTCGATTACAGAAGATCAGCAGAGGGACCTGGAAGCCGAAGTCCAGGAGTTGACTGACCAGTTCGTCAAAGAGATTGACGAGCACGTCGGCAACAAGGAAAAGGAGATAATGACTGTATAGTTATTTCCCTTAACAGAGGAAAATAAAAGACAATTGCCGCTGCAATGCAGCATGCTATCTCATTAGCTGATCCTGGGATTATCGCCGTAGACCTTTCCGGGATTAGAAGATACAGTTCGAGCGGTGTTCTTTAAACCGCAGAAAAATATCAGCGTCAATCAGCGCGATTGCGGCAGATTGCCGAATCGGGCATTTGTTTCCCAAGCCTCATGGCGTGCCTGAGGCAGGTTGCTTAGGCCGCTGTCTAGGCCGGAGCCGTCATAGTTGCCTACTTGAGTTGCCTCACAGCCGGTGAATGCCACTGCAAATATTGCGATCATGCCCAATGGCACAACGATGCGGAAGAGTTTGCGTATCATTTTCGCTTCGTAACTGTTTCGGCGCGTGATCTGATAAAGTAAGGAGAAAATAAACTTACTCGCCCAGATTCTTGAAGATCACAGAGTCACCCTGAACGACGTCACCGCTGATGTCTTTCTGATTAATATCGGCTACGGTCAATCCTGGCTGAATCGAAACGATTTTAAGTGTCGCAATACGACGCTCACCACGTTTGACGATCAATACGGCATCATTCTCTACCCCTTGATCCTTACCAATGTTTATCACAACAAATCCCCAGCCCTCGTTCACTGCTGTGACAGAACCCACCAGGGCATTGCGGGTAATGCTGGCCAGACGATCTGCCTGTACTTGCGTGGCCTTTTCAATGCGGGTTTGGTTTGCTGCCACTTTCTTACTGACAATATCAATCTCGGCCAGCTTAGCAGACAGTTCCTGCTTGGCATCATCGAGATCACTCTCAAATTGTTTCAGCTTCTCTGCGACATTTTCCAGGGTAGCACCTGGGAACTGAGCCTGAATCGTTTCGACTGCCTTTTCGGCTTCGGCAATTTCCTCGTCGATTGGCTTCATCTTGGTGTTCAGACTGCCGATTTCCGAATTGAGCTTTGTGATATCAAGGTTTGCCTGTTCCAAGTCAGCCGAATGTTGAGCGAGCTCCCCCTCGGTTTTCATCTGCAATTCAAAGGCAGTCACCAGCTTGGGATCCAGTGTCTCTTCAAAGTTTACCAGTAGGCTGTCAATCTCCTGATTTATACGTAGGCGCTCTTTGCGGTCGGCAATATAGCCTTCTCGATTTTTATAGCTCAGCACGGTGGAGGCAAGTAGTGCGGCCATGGTGATGATAAGAAAGATTTTTATCATGATTTTATGGGTAAATGTTTACGGAGAGGGTTCCTTATAACTGCTGTTAGTTGCCAAGTCCGAAAGGATCATCATCATCGGGTGCGGCTGGTGCCGGATCCGGTGCGAAAGGATCATCGCCGGCAGCAGGTTTCTTTGCCGGTGCAGCCGGTGCAGCCGGTGCAGCGGCAGCGGCAGCGGCAGCGGCTCGTTTTTCTGGATCCCACTTGGTGGTTACATTAATGGCAACCTTATCACCGGCGCCAATAGAGCTGCCTTCGTTGACTGCGATAATATCGCAAACGCTGAAATTCGGTTCAAGGTTGGTGATTCGCAGAGTTCCGACGATGTCATCCTCGCGCTTTACATCAAGCTTAGTGCGGGCATTGACGCCCTGATTTGCTCCGGCGTTTATGATCACAAATCCCCAGTCTCCGTAGGTGGCGGCAACGCTGGCCTGAATGGTCACCATTTCACCGGCGCGCTGCATGGACACTTTCTCTCGGAATGCAGCAATAGTTTGTTCTGTTTCCACGCGGGTGGCGACGATCTTCTTGAAGTTTTCTTTGGCGATCAGAATCTCCTGCTGGACAGTTGCCATCTCGGCCTGAAGATTTTCACTCTTCTCAACGAGATCCTTGATTTCTCCAATCTCGGCGACGTCTTTCCTTAGCTTGTCCAGTTTAACCTCTTTCTGGGCAATCAGGTCCTCAAGTTGCTTTTTGTCGACTTCCAGTTGGGCCTCCTTGGCCTGAGCAGCCAGACTCTTTTTCTCTTCCTCATCTCTTTCGCCGGTGACCGTTTCGATGTCCTTTTCTGTGTCCTGCTGGCGTTTCACCATCTCGGCGGTATGTGCCTGCATGGAAGTGAGGTTGTCCTTAGCGCGTTGAAGCAACACTACTTCCCGTGCAATGTCTTGCTGGTTTAAGTAACGGAAAATTGAGGCGGCAATCGCGAACAGGGTAACAAGGATGGTCAGTGACTTCCACATGGTGTTAGGACGGGTCTGGGATGGGAGAGGGGTGAGAGGTTGATTGGTCTGAATCTATTAAACCATCAATTATTAAGGATATTAACGGGAAAAAACAACCCTAAAGACCCTCAGAGAGGGTGTTTTTCGCTGTTAAATCCGGCCTTTGGCGGGATTCCGGCTTGTTTCAGTCCCTTCCGGACAGTGCGATGAGGATTTGCAGGATATACCAGAAAAGCAGCGCGATACCCGCAAAAAGGGACAATGCGGCGGCCACATGCTTACCCGGGGGGTAGTGGTGGATGATATTTGAGGTGCTGTGGAGGACGGAAACTGAGGCAAAAATGGCCATGGCTCCTGAGAAGATGAGACCGAGGTCGAAACCAAAGATGATGCTGGCAACGATGATACCCATTGCCACAAAGCCACCGATTGTAAGGATGCCACCAAGAAAGGAGAAATCCTTGTTGGTGACAAAGGCTGTCATTGTGATCCCGGCGACCATCACCGCCGTGATGAGTCCCGCCTTGGCGATTAATTCACTGCCTGCAGGCACGTAAGTGAGCGCAATGTAAATGAGTGGCAGGAATATGAATGCCTCGGCGACGGTGAAAAGTGCGAGCCCTGCATATTGCATTGCCTTTGAGGAATCCGACATTGCCCACTTGTTGGCAATGTAGGAAACGGCCATGAAAGCGCCGAGAACCAGCAACCACCCCATGCCACCGGTCATCTTGAGGATCATGGACTCAATGCCCGGCAACTGCAGTAGCATGGACTCAACGAGAATGAATATTGCGATTGCTCCCGCGAGATGGAAATAGGTTTGCTTAATGAACTGTGCCCGCACCGAGGGCTCCGCTCCGGCAACGACATAAGGGTTTGCGTATCCAGTGGTCATGGTTGGCTTTAGCTTGAGATTAACGGGTTTCAGGGTGTTTGTTATTGCCCGGGGGGTTCCGTGCGATTGACCCTGATGAATCGCCAAGACAAGATAAGGGCGAAAAAGCCGGCTGGCAAGCCTTGGCTGAACAGGCCTTTAAAGGGAAGCAGTGTTTTCCTGCCAAGGCGTGGCAACTGCACGCAGGGCGGATTTTGCCAACAGGGGTGGCAGTCCGGGATGCCCGGACAAGAGCCGGGCGAGCAGGCCACTGACTCTGGGCGCTGAAAAGCTGCTGCCAATGACACTGCGTGTGCCGCCAGCAAGCCATGCGGCATGCGTTTCTTCGCCAAGAGCACCAAATTCAACGAGGTCACCGGATTGGAAAAAGAGTTGTTCAGCGCTGCCACTGGAGCGGGTTACGCTGAGTACGGAGGGGAAGTGGGCCGGCCACTCGGCTATGGAATAGTCCTGATTATTGCAGGCGGCTACAACATGCACACCGTTTGTGTAGGCTTCGTCAATCCATGACTTGAAACCCATCACGAATTCTGTCTTTCCGGGACAGCCAAAGGAGCAGTTAAGGATGTCATAGCCGCGGTCGATTGCCAGTCGTGCACCTGCCCTTATTACCGAAGCACGAGATTCCTTGAAGGCACCAAGTACCCGGAAATTACCGATTTGTGCTTCTGGGGCAATGTCGTGCAGGATACCGGCTACCGCGGTGCCGTGACCGAACACATCATCGCCCTCTCCTTCGTGCACGGAGATAATGCCTCCTTCAGATTTCACGCTGAGGTTGTCACTCAAATTGATGCCGTTGAGTTTGGGGTGCGTGCTGTCGATGCCGGAATCGAGTACGGCAATGCGCACCCCGCGCCCAGTCCCGGTGGCAAGGGCAGACCGTGTCTCGGTGGGGCTGATCCACACGGAAGAGTTGCAATCAGCCATCCTGCCAGCCAAGGATTTGTTCCATGAGGGTGAGGTCGAGAAGGTGCGCAATCGTCGCGGATGCGAGTTCGAGATCACCGAGGTCTGATCCGGAGAATGTCTTCTCCTCTTCTTTGCTCCCATGTAAGCCGAGATGGACACAGGAGATGATACCCCGCAGGCTGTTGGCAAAGGTCAGGGGAATGGCGATCATTGCCTCGGTGCGAACACCGAGTTGCCTGTCGAGCAGGGGACTGTGTCCCGGGTTCTTGTGGATTGCATTTTCACAGAAGGGCTGCCCGGTGGCGAACACCATGCTGATTAGACCCTGGTCGGTTGGCAGTTTGAACTTGCCGTTGAGGAAATTATCGGCGTGCTCGCCGCAGCCGAAAACCGGAACCAGATGATCTCCTGTGTTGTCGGCAAGCCATATCGCGCCGTGGTCCGCGCCAATTTTGCGGAAGGCTCCCAGCAGGGTGTTTTTTGCCAGTGGGGGGAGTATCCGGGTGAAACTCCCGGCATCGAGTTGATCACCGATGCTGGAGAGCTCATTGCGCAGGTGCTGCGATATATCAGCGAACTTGGAGTTTGGCGATATGCCGAGGCTAGCCATGTTACGTTAACTGTAATGGCCGGCAGGATTGATTGCCTGCTTTTTGTTCAAGGGGAAGCCCGGGTTTGTGGAACCGCATGTTTTTCTATCCGTCTAGCTGGTTGAGGAGAAAATTAACGGCATTTTGGTTGGTGAGCAATTCGCGTGAGACTTCCGAGCGTTCTTTGTCCGGCAATTGCCCGGCACTCAGTTGCTTTAATTTCGTTTCCATCTCGGAAGTTAGCGTTTCGCTCGAGCGGCCGCCGACTTCCGGTGAGAATGTCTGCAGGAAACGGTCTAGAATGTCGATTTCATTAGTCATAGGATGAGAAGTGGGGGGTTAATATGGTGACGAATCGATAATCATGAATATGCATGGAAGTTCCAGTTTTTTTCAATGCTAGTTTTGCTAGGACTCAACTAAACAGGTCTGATGATTGCTTGCACAACCCGACAAAATCCTCCCAGCGCAGTTCCAACCAAGGGTCTATGCGTTTGAGCTCGCTCATTGTGGCATCACGAATTTCTTCCATTACAGCAGAAATGTTGCGACTGACCTTGCTCTGGCTCCAGTTCCACATTCTTCCTGCCAGTTCCTGGTCCAGACCGTGGACTTTCACCAGTTTGAGAACGACGAGTTTTTCGGGATCGATCCTGGAGAAGGCTGCCAGCATTGCGTCGCGCAGTAGCCCTACGAGCCGGTCTTCGCTATCGCCTGGGGAATCCTCGCCGGGCAGGGAGTCAAAGGCATCGCCCGGTTGATCCATATTCTGGCTTGCAGGAAGTTCTCCACGGAATTTCTGACGTCTCTTGTAATCGATGAGGCGGTTAAGGGCAGTGCGGGTCAGGAAAGCGTTAAGGGATCCCTTGCCGCTGAATTTTTCCAGTAATGGCCGACGCCCTTCCCGGCTGTCGAAACAATCAGTCCAGAGATCAGCGGTAATGTCCTTTGCCTCTGTGTCACTGGCGCCCCTGTTGCGAAGGACTGCTTCAAGCTTGGCGTTGGTTTCCGGGCAACGAATGGTTCCCGCCGCAACTTCATCGCCAGCCAGTGCCGCCTCGATGAGGGCGAAATCCTCGAGTTTTGTTTTTGATGAGTCGTTGGGTTTCTCCATGCTGATATTACTGAGGATAGTTTCCTCATAACATGGCCTGTGCGTCAACCATTGACCACCGGAGAAATTCCCAACGGCGAACGACACCCCGATTTAGTGGGGTGTCGTTGCCGTGCTTCTAGCATTGCAGTGGGGGATTGGGGGATTTTTCAGGAAGGATTACGGGGTGGTCCTGATATTGACGATTGCGACCAGCACAGTATGCAGTTTTTAGCGTTAATAGTTTCGCCGGGATCCGGAATCCCTGTTGCCTGCAACAGGAACTTCCTGTGATTGGTGCTATTCCGCTGGTATTTCACCGTCAACCCTCTTCCTTGGAAGACTCAATGGCGTTGCCGCCTGGCTTCAAAAAGGCAGACTCCTGTCGCGACTGAAACGTTAAGGCACTCGACGGAACCGCTCATGGGAATTTTGACCAGGAAATCACAATTTTCCTCGGTGAGCCGCCTCAGCCCATGTCCCTCGGCTCCCATGACAATGGCCAAGGCGCCCTTGAGGTCGGCGTCATAGAGATGTTTCTCAGCCTTGTCCGAGGTGCCTGCAAACCAGATACCCGAATCCTTCAGGCTACGCATGGTGCGCACAAGGTTGGTCACCTGGATGTAGGGAACAGATTCGGCTCCGCCGCAGGCGACTCTCCTGACGGTTTCGTTTAGTGGTGCTGAGCGATCCTTGGGTGCAATTACCGCGCAGCAACCGGCGGCATCTGCTGTGCGCAGGCAGGCACCGAGATTATGAGGATCCTGAACATGGTCGAGAACCAGGAGCAGGGGAGTATCGGCTGCCTCGATAATTGAAGGCAGCTCGTCCTCCCGCATTGCTTTCCTTTTAGAGGAAAAGTCAGTGTGCAGGTGTCTGCGTTGTCCGGTGGAGCGGGATTTTCTGGCCACGGGTTAAAGTGAACGAGATATGACGAGACGGAAACTGAAATCGACCAATCGGCCCTCGTTATCGGTTTTTACCCTCTCGTTGTCGTGTTTTCAACCTGCTTCCCGACGGGATCTCTCCACCCTTGATTTCCATATTCATCCCCCGCAGGTGCCTGGCAAAGAACGAGTCCAGACGGTGATCAATCTCGGGGGAGTTGAATCCTCCGTGGCCGCCACCCTTCACGGTAATCAATGTTGAGTCACAGCCTGCCTTGCGCAATGCTTGGTCAAGGATGACTGACTGGTTGTAAGGCACGAGTTGATCATCAGTTCCGTGGATACAGAGCATTGGAGGGTCATCCTTTGAAACATGCGTGATTGGCGAGGCGCTCAATGCAACGCTTCTCGTTTTCTGCAGCGGGCCTCCCACCAGCTTGGATTCAGGAGAACTCGGGGCATCATGATCAATACGGCTCGGGAAACGTGACATTTCCAGCAGTGCGGAGGGGCCGAAGAAGTTTCCGACGCAATGGATCCTGCTGCTTTCTTTTCGGTATTCTCCAAGCCGACCTTCGAGTTCATCAATGTCGCCACTTGTTCCCAGCATGGCTACTAGGTGCCCGCCGGCGGAGGTGCCGAAGGCGCCAATGTGCCCGGGGTCGAGACCGTATTTTTCGGCGTTGCCGCGAATCCAGCGGATTGCGGCCTTACAATCATGAATTTGTGACGGCCAGTAGGCCTCATCAGTTAGCCGATACCCGATACTGACCCCTGCATATTCCCCGCTTTCCACAAATCTTGCCAATTGCCTGGTGCCGGATTGCTTGTCACCGTTTTGCCAACCGCCTCCATGGATGAAGACCACAATCGGAAGGGATTTTGTTCCGCGTTTTACCGGCAGCATCAGGGTAAGGGTTTGCTTGGGATTGTCCGTCGCGGCATAGGGTATGTCGGGCTTCGTCTTTATTAATGCATTGGTTCGTTGTGGGCGCTTGCTCTTTTGGCCGGCTGGTTGCCCCGCTTTCTTGCGGAAGAGAGCGTCTTCCTGCCGCGATATGAAGCCGTCATTGTTGCTGTCAGCACGTTCAAAATTCGGCTTGGCATTTGTAGGTAACTCTTCCCTGATGAGTTTGCCGTCACCGTTTTTGTCCCAGCGGTCAAAGATGGTTTCTTTGACTTGCCCGTGGCCGGTGTTGATTGTTGCAATGACCAGCAGCGTGAATGCTGAGAGTTGTATCAAAGATGGGTTCATTTTGATCGTGTCCATGCGGGGTTGATTGATGCAAGGTTTACTTGGTTGGCTTTCTGTCCAGCTATTAATGCCTGTTGCGGGCAGGCGGATTAACCCCATAGGCAATGCTGATAAGGTGCTGTGTATACATGCTAGGGGCGTGGTTTCAGGTCCTTCTCAGGCCCTGAGAGACAGTGAGGGTTTTCAGCGGTAGATCGCGAAAGTCAGCAGGAATCTGCGCAATTGTTGTTTTTTAGCATGAGAATGACCATTTTAAGTCATTCAGAGTAAGGGATAAAAAGGATTTTCCTTAGGAAGTTTCGACCACTAGGCGCATCCGTGCTATCGGTAAAGCCGTTGGCTTCCATCAGCCGCCACGATGAAAAAGATTTCCCGCAAGGATATCGCAGGAATGTCCACCTTGGAGTTTCTGAAAGCAGGGGCTGGCCCATATCGCCAACTCGCCGGCTACCTGAAGCCTTATAAGGCGCGGTTCCTCTTGGGCATTTTCTTTGGGGCGCTTTATGGCCTGATGAACGGGGGGATGGTGCTTACCATCAAGTATGTTGGCGAGATGGTTTTTGGCAGGAAGGATAATGCCAAGGAATTTGATAAACTTGTTGAGAAGCTGCCTGAGGATGTCGTAGCCGAGAGCGGAGGGGCTTTTGATGCGGCGCGGGAGGCATTTAAAGAGGCCGCTGCCCTCGATGTCGAAACGGCCTTAAACGGACCGCTTTTGATTGCTGCAATGACGGTGCCGGCGATCATGCTGTTGCGCGGATTCTGCGGTTACATGAACTCTTACTGTATGCTGTGGGTCAGCCTGCGAGTGCTGAGTGATATCCGCATCAAGCTGTTCAGCAAGTTGATGGGCCAGTCCCTTGACTTTTACAATAAGAAGAAGGGAGGGGAGCTGATCCAGACAGTGTTCAACCAGACACGGATGGCCCAGCATGCGCTCACTACGGTTGCCAGTGATATCGTCAAGCAGCCGGTTGCGGTGCTTTCTGCCGTGGTGGCAATTTTTATCATTGACTGGAAATTCGCGCTTGCAGCTTTAGTGCTGTTCCCGATCTGCATTATTCCGGTTATTGTGGTCGGGCGCAAAGTGCGCAAGACCGGCGGCAAGGAAGAAGAGGAGGCAGGCATGCTGATGGTGGTGATGCAGGAATCTTTTTCCGGAATACGGGTGGTAAAAAGTCATGCTCGCGAGAAGCACGAGATTGAAAAGTTTACTACCGCCAATAATAAAATGATGAAATTCATCATGCGCTGGCAAAAGGCGATGGAGCTGGTTGGGCCACTTGTTGAGACGGTTGCTTCATTCGGGGTAGCCGCTGCCCTTGTCTATGTTGCCATCAGGCCTGACCTGGGAGCGGCTCATTTCCTGGCCCTGCAGGCCGGGCTTGTGCTGCTTTATCCGCCGGCTAAGACACTCAGTCGACTGCATATCCTCATGCAGAAGTGCCTGGCGGCGACCACGAAGGTATTTGAGATGATGGAGCGCGAACCGGCCATCCAGGATGCCGAGGATTCCGTGGATATCGACGGTGTCGGCGAGGGCATCTCATTTGAGAAAGTGAGCTTCGCCTACGGCAAGCGTGCTGATGCAGTCAGCGCTATTGATTTCAGTATTGAACAAGGAAAATCCTATGCCCTTGTTGGCCAGAGTGGAGCAGGTAAGAGTACGCTTTTCTCCCTGCTGTTGCGCTTTTACGAACCGCGTGAGGGACGTGTCACGGTTGGTGGCATTGACATACGCAAGATCAAACAGACTTCCTTGCGTGATAATATCGGCGTGGTAAATCAGGATACCTTCCTCTTTCATGATTCCATTTATGAAAATATCCGTTATGGCAAGCTCGATGCCACCCGTGAGGAAATTGAGCATGCCGCCCGGCTTGCCCATGCTCATGAGTTTATTGTTGAGCAGGACAAAGGTTATGACACCAAGGTTGGAGATAAAGGCTGTCAACTTTCCGGAGGGCAGCAACAGCGCCTGAGCATCGCCCGGGCAATCCTTCGTGATGCCCCTATCCTGTTACTTGATGAGGCGACTTCGGCGCTTGATTCGGAGGCGGAGAAACATATTCAGGCGGCACTTGAGGAACTTTCCAAGGGCAAGACCACCATTGCCATTGCGCATCGGTTATCCACGATACTCAATGCTGACCAGATCGTGGTGATGGACAAGGGCAGGGTATGCGAAGTGGGAACCCATGCCGAGTTAATGGAGACATCAGACATCTATCGGCGCCTTTACATGATGCAGTTCGGCCATGAGATGGACGACGGGCAGGTGGACAAGGAGTAGGCAGATCAGGAGGACTGCGTTTATAGGCTAACTGGGTCCCGTGTCAAAAGGGTGTTCTGTGGGGGTATTGGGGAATTCGAAGGAGGAAAATCAAGGGTGTAGTGCAGGCCCCGGCTTTCCTGCCTGCTCTGAGCGGATTTGACGATCAGGCTGGCAGTCTCAACAAGGTTGCGTAATTCAAGAAGTTCCGGGCAGATTTTAAAGTTCCAGTAGAACTCCTGTACCTCACGCCGCAGATTCTGCAGTCGGGTTGATGCACGCTTGAGGCGCTTGTCGGTGCGGACAATGGAAACGTAGTCCCACATGAGGCGGCGGATTTCATCCCAGTTGTGGTAGATGACGACCAGTTCATCGACATCCTCAGCATCTCCACTGATCCAATCCGGAACGTTGTAGCTTTGCGTTTTTTCCGCCGGTTCGTAATGCTTCATGATATGTTCAAAGGTGCGCGCGGCAATAACGGCGCCCTCCAGCAGGGAATTTGAGGCAAGGCGATTAGCACCATGGAGGCCGGTGCAGGCAACTTCACCGACGGCATAAAGTCCTGCTATAGAAGTGGCTCCATCAATATCTGTCTTTACGCCCCCACATTGATAGTGGGCAGCAGGGACTACCGGAATGGGTTGCTTTGTGGCATCGATACCTATCGACAGGCAGGTTTCATAGATATTAGGGAACCTTTCTTTAATGTAGCCTTTGCCACGGTGGGCAATGTCGACATAGACACATGGCCCACCGGTGCGCTTGATCTCGTGGTCAATTGCCTGCGCCACAATATCCCTCGGGGCGAGCGAGCCTCGAGGGTCATATGCTGCCATGAATTCGTTACCATCCTTGCCAATGAGGATGCCACCTTCACCGCGAACCGCCTCAGAGATAAGGAAATTTTTCAGGTCGTGGTGATAGAGGCAGGTTGGGTGGAACTGAATGAACTCCATGTTGGCCACTGTGGCGCCTGCTCGGTAGGCCATTGCGACACCGTCGCCAGTGGCTACTTTGGGGTTTGTCGTGTAAAGATAGACGCGCCCACACCCGCCGGTGCAGAGGATGACCCGGTCGGAGCGTAAGGTGATGATTTTGTCGTTGGCCTCGTCCAACGCGTAGAGGCCGACAATGCGGTTCTCCTCCTTGAGGCCAAGCTTGGCGGTGGTGACAAGGTCGATGGCGAAGTGGTTGTCCAGAAGCTCGACGTTCTTCTCCCGCATTGCCGCGGCGAGAAGCTTCTCGGAGATTTCCTTGCCGGTGGTGTCCCGGGCGTGCAGGATGCGTCTTTGCGTGTGACCGCCTTCCCTGCCAAGGGAGAAATTGCCATTGGCTTCACGGTCAAAATTCACACCCTGAGCGATCATGTCCTCGATAGCTGCAGGTGCGGACCTCACGATGGTATTCACCACGGCTTCCTCACACAGGCCAGCCCCGGCATCAACGGTGTCGGCAATGTGGGCATCAAAGGAATCCTGAGGATCAGCCACGCAGCTGATTCCACCCTGTGCCCAGGCGGTGTTGGAGGTTTCAGGACTGCGCTTGGTCAAGACAGCCACTCTTCCGTGTGAGGCTGCCTTGAGGGCAAAGCTGAGGCCGGATATGCCGGTTCCGACAATGATAAAGTCGTATTCGCGCATGAGAGAGGAAATCGCGTGGTGGCATTAACAGAACCTGAGGTTCCTGCTGCTTTTTTTATCCTGCATTTGGCAAGATAAATAGGGTGTCCCGACCATCTATTCAAACTCTTCCGGTGAGGGGGAGTTACTTTCTTATGAGGGTTGCTTTTTTATGAGCGTTGGGAGGGTCTTTACATTACCGAGAAAAACCAAGAGTAGAAGGCTATCCAGGCGCAAAAGAGAAGCAATATCTTCTTGCTTGGTTCCATTGTCCTGAAAATGCCATTGAAGATGGCGGAACCGGCCCATGTGGCGAGAAGGAAGCGAAGCAGTCGTGCGGGTATGCTGATGAGCACGAACATGGGAAGGCTCACGTCGCCGGCTCCCGCCTGGACAGCATATACCTTATAGGGTTTTCCGGCGAGCGGGCCGGCAAGGGTAGCCATGGCTCCGCGGGTTTCCACCTGATGACCGACTTCCTGGATCAATGGTCGGTTGATGGCCGGTACCTGTTCAAGGAAATGCACGGCTGAGTCCTTGTGCATTGCGCCCCAGGCGAACATGATGACGCCTCCCGCAAGGGCTCCCCCGAGAGCCCAGAAGCAAAGCCGTGTTGCCTGCCGGCGATGTTTGAGGGAAACAAAGGTAAGCAAGACATCCGGGACAATGAAGAAAAACGTGGCCTCTGCAAGGCCCCAGATCAGGGCTGTTAGTTTCAGTCCCATGGGGGGAATTCTGCTTCCGCCGCCAGTCCCGTCATCCGGGCGGTCAACGTTTCCATGAAACGGTTTCTGTTACCCTCCCAGCGGAGATTATCTCCAACAAAGATGTCGAGGAAAAAAGGCACCAGCAGGGCCTCGCCCTTTGGCAGGGCTTTTCCCAGGCCATGCATGAAAACCGGATTTACCGGGACTTCCGGGTTATCCTTGGCGATGTGGGCAATGCCGGCCTTGAATTTCCCCAGTTGCTCAGGGCAACCACGTGAACCCTCAGGGAAAATGATGACAATCTCACCGCGCTTCAGGGCCGCGTTGATGCCGGATAAGGGATGTTTGCGCTTTGATTTCATTTCGCGGTCAATCGGCAGTATGCCGATGACGCGAAGGGCAAACCATTTCAGCAACGGGTTGCGAAAAAAATAGTCCTGAGCGGCTACCGGCCGAATTTTTTGCAGCATGCGCAGCGGAAAGAGGCTCATCAGTGTGATCGCGTCGAGATGACTGTTGTGGTTTGCCACCAGTATGGCGGGACCCGCTTCAGGAAGCCTTTCGCGGTTTCGCACATTCAGTCCCAGCATGATCAACATGAAAGGCCGCATGAAGAGGGCGAAGAACAATAGGCGGCACAGGTTATTTACATTTTTTATCATTTGCCGAAGCCTGTACCGAATGTGTGCCAATGAAATGACCAATAGACAAAATGAAAGAATAACGGCGAGGTATAGGTCAGGCTGTCGATGCGGTCGAGGATGCCCCCATGTCCCGGCAGCAGGCTGCCGCTGTCCTTGACCTGCAGGTCCCGCTTCAAGGCTGACAGGTTCACATCTCCTATGAATCCTCCGATGCTGATGATCAGGCCTGCCAACAACGACTGCCCAGCATCCAGGATGGTAAGGAATGGCCCGACTTGCCAGGCGGCGAGGGTGGTGGTTACAACTCCGCCAAGGAATCCTGTCCAGGTCTTTCCAGGGCTGACCTTTGGCAGGATCTTGGAGCGTCCCAGGGACTTGCCCCACAGAAACTGACAAACATCATTAAACTGGGTCATGACGACGAGAAAGAGGACAAGTCCTACTCCCGGAACTTCAGCGGGAGCATCTACCCTGTGCAGGATCAGCAGGAACGCAGTGTGACTGAGGCAGAAAACGGTCAGCATCAATCCCCAGTGGATAGTGCCGATCGCCCGGATATACCCCTGCGTCTGGCCGATCATTACCATCCTCAAAGGCAATAAAAGGAACATGTAAACCGGAATGAAAATAATGAAAAGACCGTACCATTCCAGGTAGATCCAGAGGAACTGGAGAGGGATTGCGAGGTAGGCCCAGAACAATACCCGCCTGTCCGCACGCCTTGTTGGAATCAGGGAGAGAAATTCCTTGAGGGCGAGAAAACTGATGAAGGCGAAGAATCCGAGCGAGATGTTCCGGCTCAGGACCATGGCGAAGGTGAATACGCCTGTCATCACCCACCATGAGTTGACCCGTTGAGCGAGGCTGCCCAGATCGATCCCTGGCTTCAGGCGGATGAGCGCCTGCACGATGACGGTGGCCAATACGAGTATTGCCCCGATGGAGATGAGAAACCATCTTACCTCCGGGGATAGTATTGCGAAGTTCATGCGTTTGATTCCCTCAGGGCCTTTTTGCTCCTGTTGTAAATTGTTACGGCCAAAAGCAACAATGTTGTGCCAAGGATGAGGTTCAGCCATGGCCCGGGATGGACACCGCAACCCAGCAGCAGGCAAAGCAAGCCAAAGACAAAAGCCCGGTCACTTTTCCCCATTGGTCCATCATAGCGTCGACCGGAGCCAATCTGCAGGGCAACGACACCGCTCATCTCGCTGATGGCGGCGAGCAGGACGATGATGACCACTAGTTCAGGACGAAACCCGGGCACGAGCGCAAGCGGCAGATAGAGGGCGGAGTCTGAGAGAACGTCGCCGATTTCATTGAGAATTGCACCGAGGTCTGATTTCATGTCATGCTCCCGGGCAAGCATGCCGTCAATGGCATTCAAGGCCATCCTGACAAACAACATGGCGGGCACCACCAGCAATGGCCAATGCAGGGTGGGCCATTGCGCAATGCAGGCTCCGGTGGCCATGGAGAGAATCATCGCGAACACGGTCACCTGGTTTGCGCTTACACCGCAATCCGCCAGTCTCCTCGTTACCGGTCGCAGCAGTGCCTGAAACCTGGGCTTCAAGTCATAGATACTGGCCATGGGTGATATTCAGGGTGAAGCGCTTGATTGCCCTTCATTACCATCCTGAATATGCATC
>JAAESJ010000346.1 GCA_024229495.1 Verrucomicrobiaceae bacterium
CCGACAGTGCGTCCTGGGGATTTAAGATTTGGTATTCGGCCAGAAACGGCGCCAATCAGGAGGTCAATGACCTCGGGCAGACGATGGCATTCCTTCGTGACATTGATGCCGGGACCTCTCAGTGGCAGTCTGCCTACTATGGTCCTGTGGATTCACTGAACCATTCCTTTAATGGCGGCAACGCCGGCAGGATCAATCCTACCGTTGCCTACCCTAATCCCAACACCGCAGGCACTGACGGAGTCATTGGTGACAGGAGAGGTGACCGCATCGCATGTCTCGGGCGAGCCCGCCTGAGCATTCCCGCTACCGGCCAATACTCGTTCCAGGTTCGTTCCGACGACGGCTTCCTGTTGCGCTTTGCCGATGAGAGCAACATCTTCACCTCGAAGAACGGCAATGGCGTCATTGAACCCGATTCCCCTTACGAGGTAAGCCACCAGGCGGGTACTGGTGACTCCAACACACGCGCTACCGCAACACTCACTGCAGGTGAGCACGACATCATCTTCGTTTGGTGGGAAGGTGGAGGCGGAGACCACTTTGAGGTCACCGTTGCCGAGGGAGAGCAGCCTTCTCAAGATGGCCCTTATGCATTACTCGACTCCAGCAACTACGTGGTCGTGGGCTTCACGGACACCGATGGAGACACAATTAATGATTCCTGGGAGATTGCCAACTTTGGCGATCTTTCCAAAGACGGCACCGGTGATGAGGACGGTGACACCGTAACCGATCTTGATGAGTATACTAACAAGACCGACCCGAATGACACTGACAGCGATGATGACGGACTCGCGGATGGAGCGGAAGCCACCGCCGGAACCGACCCG